>CAXAYM010000115.1:0-6856 GCA_963973175.1 uncultured Arenimonas sp. | reverse complement strand
GGCCGGATCGGTGAGAAGCGGGGCGCGAAACACGCGGCTCATGCCTGCTTCTCCCCGTGGATGCCATGGGCGGCCAGTTCGGCCACCACGGCGCCGATGTCACCGGCACCCATCACCAGCAGCAGGTCGCCGTCCTCGAGCACGTCGGCGAGCACGCCGGGCAGTTCGCGCACCGGGCCGGCCAGCACCGGGTCGATGCGACCGCGGGCGCGGATCGCGCGCGCCAGGGCCTTGGCGTCGGCGCCGGTGATCGGCGTTTCGCCGGCCGGGTAGACATCGGCCAGCACCACCGCATCGGCGCTCGACAGCACCGCGGCGAAGTCGTCGAACAGGTCGCGGGTCCGGCTGTAGCGGTGCGGCTGGAAGGCCACGACCAGGCGGCGCTCCGGCCAGCCGCCGCGGGCGGCGGCGAACACGGCCTCGAGTTCGCGCGGGTGGTGGCCGTAGTCATCGACCAGCAGCGCCTTGCCGCGGCCGAAGTCGAGCTCACCCTTGAGGTTGAAGCGACGGCCGATGCCTTCGAACTTTTCCAGCGCGCTGGCGATCTGGGTCGGCGTCACGCCCAGCTGCCAGCCGATCGCCGCGGCGGCCAGGGCGTTGAGCACGTTGTGTTCGCCCGGCAGGTTCAGCGTGACCGCCTGGTCCGGGGCCTCGGGCAGGTGCAGGGTGAAGCGCATCGCAGCGCCGTCCTGGTGCACGCCGGTGGCGCGCACGTCGGCTTCGGCGCGCAGGCCGTAGGTGACCAGGTGCCGCGGGGTGCGCTCGGCGAGGGCGGCCACTTCCTCGTCGTCGATGCACAGCACCGCCAGGCCGTAGAAGGGCAACCGGTGCAGGAACTCGTCGAACGCCGCCTGCACGCGGGCGAAGTCGCCGCCGTAGTTCTCGAGGTGGTCGGCGTCGATGTTGGTGACCACGGCCACCAGCGGGTTCAGGCGCAGGAAGCTGCCATCGCTTTCGTCGGCCTCGGCCACCAGCCACTGGCCGCCGCCGAGGCGCGCATTGGCGCCGGCCGACAGCAGCTGGCCGCCGATCACGAAGGTCGGGTCGAGCCCGCCCTCGCTGAGCACGCTGGCGACCAGCGAGGTCGTGGTGGTCTTGCCGTGGGTCCCGGCGATCGCGATGCCGCGCTTGAAGCGCATCAACTCGGCCAGCATCTCGGCACGCGGCACCACCGGGATGCGCTCTTCCCGGGCGGCCACCAGTTCGGGGTTGTCGGCGCGGATCGCACTCGAGACGACCACCACGTCGGCGCCGGCGATGTTGCCGGCGGCGTGGCCACGGAACACGCTCGCGCCCAGGGTGGTGAGACGGCGGGTCGCCACCGATTCGTTCGCGTCGGAACCCGAGACCTGGTAACCCAGGGTCACCAGCACTTCGGCGATGCCGGACATGCCGACGCCGCCGATGCCGATGAAGTGCACGCGCGGGAAGGCGCGGGCCAGGTCACCGGTTTCCTGCAGGCGGCGGCGGATCATGCGCGGGCCTCCTGGATGACGATCTCCGCGACGCGGCCGGCGGCGTCGGCATGGGCGATGCCACGGGCGGCGCGGGCCATCGCCAGGCGCGCGCCGGCGTCGGGCAACAGACGCCCGGTGGCCGCGGCAAGCCGTTCGCTGAAGCCCTCGCCTTCCGGCACCAGCACGGCGGCGCCGGCTTCGACCAGGTAGTCGGCGTTGCGCGTCTGGTGGTCGTCCACCGCGGCGGGGAACGGCACCAGCACGCTGCCGACGCCGGCGGCGCAGAGCTCGGCCAGGGTCAGCGCGCCGGCGCGGCAGACCACCAGGTCGGCCCAGGCGTAGGCGTCGGCCATCCCGGCGATGAAGGGTTCGACGCTCGCCGTCACGCCGGCCTCGGCGTAAACGCCGCGGGTCGCTTCGGCATGGCGTTCGCCGCACTGGTGGCGCACTTCGGGGCGCTGGTCCGCAGGCAGGCCGGCGATGACCCTGGGCAGTTCGCGGTTGAGCGCATGCGCACCCTGGCTGCCGCCCAGCACGAGCAGGCGGGTCGGACCGCTGCGGCCGGCCATGCGGGTTTCGGGCGCGGGCAGTGCCGCGATCTCCGGCCGCACCGGGTTGCCCACCACTTCGGCGCGGCCTTCCGGGAAGCTGCCCGGGAAGCCGCAGAGCACGCGCCGGGCCAGGCGCGAGAGCACGCGATTGGTCAGGCCCGGGGCGCGGTTCTGTTCGTGCACCAGCAGCGGCCGGCGCAGCAGCCAGGCGCCCAGGCCACCCGGACCGGCGGCATAACCGCCGAAGCTGAGCACCGCGCGCGGGCGCAGCCGGCGCAGGATCGACAGCGCCTGGGCCACCGAACGCAGCAGCAGGAAGGGCGCCTTGAACAGCTCCAGCGCGCCCTTGCCACGCAGGCCCTTCACCGAAATCGTTTCGATGCGGATGCCGGCGGGCGGCACCAGCCGGGTTTCCATGCCGCCGGCCGATCCCAACCAGACCACTGGCACGTCCCGCTCGCGCAGGGCCTGGGCCACGGCCAGGCCCGGGAAGATATGTCCGCCGGTGCCACCGGCGAGGATCAGCACGGGTGCGGTCGCGGCGCTCATGCGACGGCTCCGATCTTGGGTTCGATGCGTCCGCGGCCGTCGCGTCCGCCAACCGGCGAGGCCACGGCGGCGGGCGACTGCGACGGCCGGCGCGCGTCCGGGGCGGCCGCCGGTTCTTCAGCCGGGAGCCCGGCGCCGCCGCGAAGACGGGCCACCTGGCGCTCGGCGCGGTCGAGCTCGTAGCTCACGCGCAGCAGCAGGCCGATCGCCATGCAGGTCACCATCACGCTTGAGCCGCCGGAAGAAACCAGCGGCAAGGTCAGGCCCTTGGTCGGCAGCAGGCCCAGGTTCACGCCGATCGAAACGAAGGACTGCAGGCTGATCCACAGGCCCACGCCGAAGGCGCAGAAACCGGCGAAATAGCGCCGCATCTCCACCGCACGCAGGCCCAGCCGGAACGTGCGCCAGCTGAAGATCGCGAACACCGCGATGATGCCCACGGAGCCGACGAAACCCAGCTCCTCGGCGCTGACTGAGAAGATGAAGTCGGTATGGGCCTCGGGCAGGTAGAACAGCTTCTGCACGCTGCCGCCCAGGCCGACGCCGAACCATTCGCCGCGTCCGATCGCGATCAGCGCCTGGGTCAGCTGGAAACCGTCGTTGAACGGGTCTTCCCAGGGATTGAGGAAGGACTTCAGGCGCGCCACGCGGTAGGGCGCCGCGACCGCCACGCCGACCAGGAGCGGCAGCACGCCGGCGCCGATCAGCAGCAGGTGGCCGATGCGGGCGCCGCCCAGCCAGACCATGCCGCCGGTGATCGCCAGGATCAGCGCCGCCGAGCCGAAGTCCGGCTGCAGCAGCAGCAGCGCCACCAGGAAACCCGTCACGCCCAGCGGCTTGAGCAGGGTCGACCACTTCTCGCCGATGTCGTCACGGTAGCGCACGACGTAGCTGGCCAGCCAGATGATCAGCAGCAGCTTCACCGCCTCGACGGCCTGGAACTTGGACACGCCCAGGTTGAGCCAGCGCTGGGCGCCGTTGACCGTGTGGCCGATGCCGGGGAAGAAGACCAGGCCCAGCAGCGCGATGCAGCCGAACAGCAGCAGGTGGTTGTGGCGCTCGATCAGCTTGAGCTCGGTGCGCATCAGCGCGAAGGCCAGCGCGCCGCCCAGGGCCACGAAGAGCACATGCCGGATGAGGTAATGGAAGGGCCCGACGTTGTGGCCCTCTGCGAGCGCGATCGAACTCGATCCGACCATCACGACGCCGAAACCCGCCAGCAGCAGCGCCAGCCCCAGCAGCACCGGGTCGTAGCGACCGGTGATCTGTTCGAGCTTGGTGGCCTGGCCGGCGGCGCGTTCGTCGATGAGGCTCATGTCAGCGCACCTTCAACGTGGCCAGGCCGACCAGCACGAGCATCACCGAGATGATCCAGAAGCGCACGATCACGCGCGGCTCCGGCCAGCCCTTGAGCTCGAAGTGGTGGTGGATGGGAGCCATGCGGAACACCCGCCGGCCCGTGAGCTTGAAGCTGGCGACCTGGATCATCACCGACAGCGTTTCGATGACGAAGATGCCGCCCATCAGCACGAGGATCGCTTCCTGGCGAACGATCACCGCGATGGTGCCCAGCACCGCACCCAGCGCCAGCGCGCCGATGTCGCCCATGAAGACCATGGCCGGGTAGGTGTTGAACCACAGGAAGCCCAGGCCCGCACCGGCAATCGCGGCGCAGAAGATGGTGATCTCGCCGGCACCCGGGATCGGCGGGATCTGCAGGTAGCTCGAGAACACCGCGTTGCCCGAGGCGTAGGCGAAGATGCCCAGTGCTGCCGCCACCAGCACCGTCGGCATGATCGCCAGGCCGTCGAGGCCGTCGGTGAGGTTGACCGCGTTGGAGAAGCCAACGATCCAGAAATAGGCGATCACGACGAACATCGCGCCCAGCGGGATCGCGAAGTCCTTGAGCAACGGCAGGAACAGCGTGGTGTTGCTCGGATGGTCGGCGGTCCAGAACAGCGCCAGCGCCGCCGCCAGGCCGAACAGCGACTGCAGCGCGTACTTGTGCCGCGACTTCAGGCCGTTCGGGTCGCGCTTGACGATCTTGATCCAGTCGTCGAGCCAGCCGATCGCGCCGAACGCCACCATCACCAGCAGCAGCACCCAGACATAGCGGTTGCGCAGGTCGGCCCAGAGCAGGGTCGACAGGCCGATGGTGAGCAGGATCAGGGCGCCGCCCATGGTCGGCGTGCCGGCCTTCGAGAAATGCGTCTGCGGGCCGTCGCTGCGGATCGGCTGGCCGCCCTTGAGCCGCGCGAGCCGCGCGATCACCGTCGGTCCCAGCCACAGCGAGAGCAGCAGCGCGGTCAGCGCGCCGAGGATGGCGCGGAAGGTGATGTAGCCGAACAGCGGCGGCATCCAGCCCATCTCGCTCAGCCACCGGGCCAGTTCAAGCAGCATCGTCGGCATCTCCTTGCCTGTCGGCGGCCAGCAGCGCAGCGACCACCTTGTCCATCGCGCTCGAGCGCGAACCTTTCACCAGGCAGCGCAGTCCCGCCGGGGCGGCGGCAAGCGCCGGGCCCAGCGCGGCCAGCAGGCCCGCCTGGTCGTTGAAGTGCCGGGCGCCGTCACCGAAAGCCCGGCTGGCGGCGGCGCTGAGCTCGCCGACGGTCCACAGGCGCTTGATGCCGGCGCGGCGGGCGCGTTCGCCGACCTCGGCGTGCAGCGCGTCGGCGCCCTCGCCCAGTTCCCCCATGTCGCCCAGCACCAGCCAGGCGTCGTTGCCGGTTTCGGCGAGCGCGGCGATGGCCGCGGCGACCGAACCTGGATTGGCGTTGTAGCTGTCGTCGACCAGCACCACGCCACCACGCAGCGTGTGCGGCACCTGCCGGCCGGGCACCGGCGGCGCCGACTGCAGGCCGTCGACCACGTGGTCGAGTCCGGCACCGGCGGCCAGGGCCATCGCGGCGGCGGCCAGTGCGTTCATCACGCTGTGACGGCCGGCCAGCGGCAGCGCGACATCCGCATCGCCAGCCGGGGTATGCAGGCGGAAACGCGAGGCGTCGGGGCCGAGCTGCAGTTCGCTGGCGCGCACGTCGGCGTCGTTCTCCAGCCCGAAGCGCAGGCAGCGGCGTTCGCCGATGCGCTGCATGAACCAGGGGGCGAAGGCGTCGTCGGCATTGACCACGGCGACGCCGTCGTCGGGCAGCGCTTCGTAGATCGCGCCCTTGGTTTCGGCGACGCCCAGCAGGCTGCCCATGCGTTCGAGGTGGGCCGGCATGATGTTGTTGACCAGCGCCACCTGCGGCGGCGCGATCGACGCCAGGTAGGCGATGTCGCCCGGTTTGCCGGCGCCCATTTCGTAGACGGCGAAGCGCGCGTCCTCGGGCGCATCGAGCACCGCCAGCGGCAGGCCGATTTCATTGTTGCGGTTGCCCGGGTTGGCGTAGGCCTTGCCGGCCAGCGACAGGATCGCCAGCACCAGGGCCTTCACCGAGGTCTTGCCGTTGCTGCCGGTCAGGGCCACGACCACCGCCGGCCGGCCCTGCTGCACGCCGGCCGCCAGTTCGCCCAGCGCGTCCTGGGTGTCGGCGCACAGCACCTGCGGCAGGGCGCAATCGACTTCGCGCTGCACCAGCAGCGCCGCGGCCCCGGCGGCCAGCGCCTGGGCCGCCAGGTCGTGGCCATCGTGGCGTTCGCCGCGCAGGGCGACGAACAGCGCACCGGGCGAAAGGCTGCGGGTATCGGTGCAAACCGAGGTGATCTGCACATCGGCGCCGAGCTGGCGGCCTTCGACCCAGCGGGCCACCTGCGAGAGCTGCAGCGGCCTCATGCGCGCGCCTCCAGGAGTTCGCCGGCGATCCGCAGGTCGTCGAAGGCATGGCGCAGACCGGCGACTTCCTGATAGGGCTCGTGGCCCTTGCCGGCAACCAGCACGATGTCGCCGGCCCCGGCGCCGGACAGCGCCAGGGCGATCGCGGCGCGGCGGTCGCGCTCGACCTGCACGGCATCCCGACGGGTGAAGCCGGCCAGGATGCCGGCGACGATGGCATCACCGTCCTCGCGGCGCGGATTGTCGTCGGTGACGATCACGCGATCGGCGCCGGCTTCGGCGATCGCCGCCATCAGCGGGCGTTTGCCGGCGTCGCGTTCGCCACCACAGCCGAAGACGCAGGTCAGGCGGCCGGGGGTGTGTTCGCGCAGCGCCGCCAGCGCCTGCTGCAGCGCGTCGGGCGTATGGGCGTAGTCCACGACCACCAGCGGCTTGCCGTCGCGGCCGCCGGCGCGGCTCATGCGGCCACCGACGGGCGACAGCCGCGGCAGCATCGCGGCGACGTCGGCGAGCAGCCAACCCAGGGC
>CAXAYM010000114.1:0-6869 GCA_963973175.1 uncultured Arenimonas sp. | reverse complement strand
TGGGCGGCGAGTCCACCTCCGAGCTGCTGCGCCAGGCCCGCGAGGACGAGGACGTCAAGGCGGTGCTGCTGCGCGTGGATTCACCGGGCGGCGGCGTGTTCCCGTCCGAGCAGATCCGTCGCGAAGTCGAGCTGATCCAGGCCGAAGGCAAGCCGGTGGTCGTTTCGATGGGCAACGTGGCCGCCTCGGGTGGCTACTGGATCTCGATGAACGCCGACAGGATCTACGCCGATGAATCGACCATCACCGGCTCGATCGGCATCTTCGGCCTGTGGATGACCGCGCCGCGCGTGCTCGACAAGCTGGGCGTGAACACCGACGGCGTCGGCACCACGCAGCTCGCCGGCGCCTTCGACCCGACGCGTCCGATGGACCCGAGCGTCGGCGTCATCATCCAGTCGGTCATCAACAAGGGTTATGCCGACTTCATCGGCAAGGTCGCCGACGCCCGCGAAAGCACGCCGGCGCAGATCGACGTGCACGCCCGCGGCCGCGTCTGGTCCGGTGCGCAGGCCAAGGAACGCGGCCTGGTCGATGAGCTCGGTGGCCTGGAGGCCGCGCTGGCCGAAGCGGCGAAGCTGGCCAAGCTCGAGGAAGGCAAGTACAGCGTGCGCTACGTGGAGAAGCCACTGACGCCGTTCGAGAAGTTCCTGGTCGATGTCGGTGGCCAGGCGCGTTTCCAGGGCGCGATGCGCCTGCTGGCACCGGCCGCGCTGGGCCTGGATCGCGAAACCGCGATGCGCATCGGGAACGAACTGGGCTGGCTGGAAAGCCAGTCGAACACGCCCTACCGGGCGGTCGCGCACTGCCTGTGCGCATTCTGAAGTCGGATTTGCACCTCGTTTGATCGCGGACGCCCGGGCTTGCCCCGGGCGTCTTCGTTTCAGCGGTCGGCGGCTTCCAGCGCTTCGTCGCGCGCGGCGGCGCCTTCTTCCAGCGTCACTTCCACCGACTCCGCTTTCTCCAGCGGCGCCTGCATGGCATCGCGCAGCTGGGTGTGGTCTGCGGTGGTGGCCGCTGTCTGCGGCTCGGGCGGATCGGGCGTGGGCGTGGGCGCGGGGTCGGAACAGGCGCCCAGGGCCAGTGCGGCGGCCAGGGTGAACGTCGGCTTGGTCAGGATGCGCATGGTTTCCTCCTCGGGGTCCGTGACCGCTATCCTAAGCCCCGGCGACGAGGAGATGGCCATGGGCACTAACCGCTGGCGTTTGGACGGTCAGGTGGCGCTGGTGACGGGCGCGAGCGCGGGCATCGGCCGGGCGATCGCCGCCGAACTGCTCGAGCTCGGTGCCGACGTGATGCTGGTGGCCCGCGACCAGGACGCACTCGACATCGCCGTGGAAGAGCTCGAGGACCAGTTCCCCGATGCCGAGGTGCGCGCTTTCGCCGCCGATGTCTCCGACACCGAACAGCGGCGCGAGGTCTTCGACTGGGTCGAGGACCTGGGCGACGGCCTGCAGATCCTGGTCAACAACGCCGGCACCAACCTGAGCAAGCCGACGATGGACTACGCCGACGACGAGTGGCGGGACATCTTCGAAACCAACTTGTTCTCGGCCTTCGAACTGAGCCGCTTCGCCTTCCCGCTGCTCAGCCAGCATGCTGCCTCGTCGATCGTCAATGTCGGTTCGGTGTCGGGCCTGATGCACGTGCGCACCGGCTCGCCCTACGGCATGTCCAAGGCCGCGCTGCACCAGCTCACGAAGAACCTGGCCTGCGAATGGGCCGAGGACGGCGTGCGCGTCAATGCCGTCGCGCCCTGGTACATCCGCACCCGCCGCACCTCGGCCAAGCTGGCCGACCCGGACTACCTGGACGAAGTGCTCGACCGCACGCCCATGGGGCGCATCGGCGAACCCGAGGAAGTGGCCGCCGCGGTTGCCTTCCTCTGCCTGCCCGCGTCGAGCTACGTCACCGGCGAGTGCATCGCCGTCGACGGCGGCTTCCTCCGCTACGGTTTCTAGGCCATGCCCCACCTGTAGGAGCGCCTTCAGGCGCGAATCTTTTGGCTTTGCCCTTGGCAAAGAAGGGATTCGCGCCTGAAGGCGCTCCTACAGGGATTAGCGGCAGCTGCGGCGCACGATGTGCTTGAGCCGCGCCACTTCCGAATCGCGATGCGCGGCGGTGTCGCTGAACGCATGCAGCGCGTCCGACTCGGCCTGGTCGAGCTTGTCCCTGAACACCTCGCAGGCCGAGGCGTCGTCGAGTTGCACGCAGGCGTCCTCGACCCAGCGGCAGGTGGCTCCGAACGGTCCGGCGTCGTAGCCCATCACGGCCAGCGGCACGCAGCGCGGGTTGGGGTCGTCCTTCTCGCTGAAGCGCGTTTCGCCATCGTAGGTGGTGCACTGGTACATCGGCGGCGGCGGCAGATAGGCCGGCGCAGGTGCAGGGAGCGGGGCAGGCGGTGCCGACGTCGCCGCGGGCTTCGCGGGCACGGGATCGGCAGGCCGTGGCGGCGGGTCCTTCGGCTGCAGCATGTTGCGCTGCTGCTGCGCCTGGCCGGCCGGGCAGGGTTCGTCCTGCAGCGTCACGGCGCCGCGGACGTCCGTGCAGCGGTAGATGGTGATCTCCTGCGCGCCGGCCGGGCCGACGAGGGCCAGCAAAATGGCTAAGCTTGGTCCGCCGGGTCTGCGCATGTCCGCATTCTCCGCCGCCCGCGCTCCTCCTTCCAGTCCAGGCCCGCCATGACCCGATCGATGCGCCATATCGCCCTGCTCGCCGCCTTCCTGTTCACCCCGCTGGCCCAGGCCGCCATACCGGCCGCGCCGGATCGCAAGGAAGGCGAGGGCCCCTGGCCGCAGCTGATCCTGCGCGGAGCGACGGTCATCACCGGCACCGGTGCACCGGCCTACGGCCCGGTGGACATCGTCATCGAGGGCGACCGCATCACCCGTGTGCAGATCGTCGGCAGCGCCAACGCGCCCATCGATCCCGAAAACCGGCCGGTGCTCAAGCCGGGAGGCCGCGAAATCGACCTCAGCGGCCACTACGTGATGCCCGGCATCGTCGACATGC
Organism: uncultured Arenimonas sp.; assembly: GCA_963973175.1. GTDB lineage: Bacteria > Pseudomonadota > Gammaproteobacteria > Xanthomonadales > Xanthomonadaceae > Arenimonas. Next base: position 3,857 of record CAXAYM010000114.1, on the reverse strand, counting down.
ACGGCCACATCGGCGGCGACGAGCAGGGCGTCACCGCCGAATACGTTTACAAGCTCTGGCTGGCCCACGGCATCACCAGCGTGCGCGACCCGGGCTGCGGCAACGGCATTGAATGGTGCGCGTCGGAAGCCAGGCGCAGCGCCGCCAATGCCATCACCGCGCCGCGGATCTTTCCCTACGTCTTCTTCGGCCAGGGCCAGGACGGCCCGTTCACCACGCCGGAACAGGCGCGCCAGTGGGTGCGTTCGATGAAGGCCAAGGGCGCGCTGGGCATGAAGTGTTTCGGCTACCGCCCCGACATCCTGGAGGCGGCCTTCGACGAACTGCGCAAGCAGGGCATGGGCAGCGCCTGCCACCACGCCCAGCTCGACGTGGCCCGCGTGAACGTGCTCACCACCGCGCGCTGGGGCCTGACCACGATGGAACACTGGTACGGCCTGCCCGAGGCCCTGTTCGACGGCCAGACCGTGCAGCAGTACCCGGCCGACTACAACTACATGGACGAACAGCACCGCTTCGGCGAAGCGGGCAGGCTGTGGGCGCAGGCTTCGGAGAAGGGCAGCGAACGCTACGAGGCGGTGATCACGGAGTTGCTGGAGCTCGGCTTCACGCTCGATCCCACCTTCACGATCTACCAGGCCACCCGCGACCTGATGCGCGCGCGCACCGCCGAGTGGCACGACCGGTACACGCATCCGGCGCTGTGGGATTTCTTCACGCCCAGCCGCCACAACCACGGCAGCTTCTTCTTCGACTGGGGCAGCGAGCAGGAAACCGACTGGAAGCACAACTACCGGCGCTGGATGGCCTTCGTCAACGACTACAAGAACCGCGGCGGCCGCGTCACGGTCGGCAGCGACTCGGGCTACATCTACAAGACCTACGGCTTCGGCACGATCGAGGAACTGGAGCTGCTGCGCGAGGCCGGCTTCCACCCGCTCGAGGTGATCCGGGCGGCGACGCTCTCGGGCGCGGAGGCGCTGGGCGCCGAAGACCGCATCGGTTCGATCGAAGCCGGCAAGCTCGCGGACCTGGTGGTGCTCCCGGAGAATCCGCTGGCCAACCTAAAGGTGCTCTACGGCACCGGCCACATCCGCCTGGGCGAAGATGGCGAGCCGACGCGGGTGGGTGGCGTCCGCTTCACGATCAAGGACGGCATCGTCTATGACGCCGCGGCCCTGCTGCGCGACGTGCGGGCCATCGTCGACGAGGAAAAAAAGCGGCGGGGCATCCAGGCCCTGGCGCAGCCCGGCGGCTGAGCCGCGCGCCGCGGCGCCCCGCGACAACCGGACAAAGAGAAGGCCCCGGCATCGCTGCCGGGGCCTTCGCCGTTTCGCCGGATCAGAGCTTCTGCAGCGAAGCGCTGCGGGTGACCCCGTTGATCGTGAACTGCACGTTGGCCGTCGTGGCCGAGGTGTAGGTGATCGTGGCGGTGCCCGCGGCCGTGAACGCACGGTTGGCCGGGTTGAAGGTGGTGCTCCACGGCGCCGCGTTGGACGCATACACCGTGCCCGAACGGACGTCGGTGGCGGTCCAGGTGGCATCGAGTTCGAACCACTGCGCCTTGCCCGTGCTGTCGTAGATGAAGAACATCACGAACTGGTTGTAGGTCGGGGCGGCGTACTGGTAGACCGTCAGGCCCCAGCCGGCTTCGCTCGGCACGTACCAGGCGCCGGTGTAATCCTTGCCACCCGACGGACCGTTGCCCTGCGGCGCCGGCGCAAGGTACTGCTGGATGTTGGGGTAGGCCACGTCCAGGCGCGAGTAATAGTCGGAATTGTCCGGATTGCTCACCGTGCCGGAGTTGGCGCAGGAGGCGGTGCCGCCCCACAGGCCGCCGCGCAGGAAGTAGGCGCCGCCGGCTTCCACGAACAGGCCCGAGCCGCTGCTGCCACCCTCCGTGGTGCCGCTCGACCAGCCGACGTAATGCACGTCGGCGTCTTCGTTCTTCTTCTGGCCCAGCGAGCTCTTCTTCAGGTCGCTGTCGGGGTGGTGGATGGCCAGCACGTTGGAGCCATTGGCCAGCGGGTTGGCGTCCCAGCCGGCGAAGAAGGCGGTCGCCGGCGGCGCTTCGTTCAGGCGAAGCAGCAGCGCGTCGGTGGTGGCCGAGGAATACAGGTAGGTCGAACCGCCCGAGCGCTGGGTGGTGCTGGCCTGGATGTTGCTGCCACAGCTGGTGGACTCGAAGTTCCAGAAGGTGTTGAGCGTGTTCGCCACCGTCTGGTTGGAGATGCAGTGGTTGGCCGAATAGAAATACGGGATCTGGGTGCTGGTGGCGGTGTCGTTGAGCAGGGTGCCGGTGCAGGTGAAGGAAGAGCCGCCCTCGGTGAAGACCATGCGTGCGACGGCGTCCTTGGCGTTCACGTAGCCCTGGCCAAGCGCGCCGACGCGGCAGATCGCGTTGACATTGCAGGCGCCGGAGGTGCCGATGCCCTTGGCCAGGTTGAAGCGTTCAAGGCTGTTGGTGAGCAGGTGGGAAACGGTCGGCAGGCCGATCGCCAGGTCCTTGGTGGACGCGCCGGCGGGCACGAAGATCTCGATCGACTGCAGGTCGCCGTCGGTCACCGGCGACCAGTACAGGCCGTCGGACAGCTGGCTGCGGGCCTGCGAAACCGGCACCTCGAGCAGCTTGCCCGGCTGCAGGTTGCCCTCGAAGCGCAGCGTGGCATTGTCCGGCAGCGCGGAGACATCCAGGCCCACGCGCATCGCAAGCGCGTCGGTCGAGCGCACGTCGAGGCGGGCGACCTGGCCGCCGCCAGCCACTTCAGGGCCGGGCGCGCGGCGACGTCGTTTTCACGGGCGACGCCGATCTGGGTGGAGATGGCATCCGAACGTTCGTTGCGGCGCTGCACCGGGCGGATCTTCTCGGCCGGCAGCGCCGGCAGGGTGACCAGGGCGCGCTGCGAGGCATCGAGTTCGGGCATGACCCAGGCGGGGGCGGCGTCGGCCTTCGTGGCCAGCGCGCGTTCGCCTTCGACGCGCAGCGGGGCGTTGGCCCAGGCGGACGTGCTGCCGATTGCCAGCGCCAGCGCCAGCGCCAAGGGGGTGCGGGTGTTCATGGGTGACTCCGTCATAGACTCGAACCGGCAGTTTAGTGCCTGCCGGGACGGATGCAACGACGGCTTGGTTCAGCTGGGTCAGGAACCGCTTGGGGCGGGCTTGGCCTTGGCCGGCGCCTTCGTGGTGGCCTTCTTGGCGGCTTTCTTCGCCGTCGCCTTCTTGGTTGCCTTCTTGGTGACCTTTTTGGCCGCCTTCTTGGCGGGCTTTTTCGCCGGTGCGGCGTCCCCGGCTGCCTTCTTCGCCGCGGCCTTCCTGGCGGGTGCCTTCTTCGCGGCCGCCTTCTTGCCGAAGCGGCCGCCCTTGCGCACCGGCTTGCCTTCGGCCAGCAGGGCTTCGCACTCGGCCTGGGTCAGGCTGGCCGGGTCGCGGTCCTTGGGGATCTTGCCGTTCTTCTCGCCGTCGGTGATGTAGGGGCCGTAGCGCCCGTTCAGGACCTGGATGTCGGTGCCTTCGAAGGTCTTGATCGTGCGGTTGGCGATCATTTCCTCCTTGGCGCGGATCAGTTCGGCTGCGCGCTCGAAGCCGATCTTGTAGGGGTCGTCTTCCTTGCCCAGCGAGGCATAGGTGTCACCCCGCTTGGCGAAGGGACCGAAGCGGCCGATCGCCACCGTCACCGGCTTGCCGTCCATCTCGCCGACGGTGCGCGGCAGGTCGAACAGCGGCAGCGCCTCCTCCAGCGTGATGGTGTGCATGGAGGTGCCCGGACGCAGCGAGGCGAACTTGGGCTTTTCCTCGTCGTCCATGTGGCCGATCTGGGCATAGGGTCCGTAGCGGCCCAGGCGGACCGAGACCGGCTT
>CAXAYM010000113.1:0-6932 GCA_963973175.1 uncultured Arenimonas sp. | reverse complement strand
CCCCCGCCGTCCCCCGCCTGGACCCCCCATGAAAACCGTTGTCTTCCCCTCCGCCGCCGTCAACTACCTGCCCAAGGTCAGGCTGTTGTGCGAGTCGCTGCGCAAGTTCCACCCCGAGTTCGAGATCGTGCTGGCCCTGCCGGACCGCCGCAGCGCGGAGGTCGCCTTCGACCCGGCCCTGATCGACGAGGTGATCGCGGTCGAGGACCTGGACATCCCCGACCGGCGCCGCTGGATCTTCTTCCACGCGATCGTCGAGCTGGCGACCGCGATCAAGCCCTTCGTGCTCAAGACCCTGCTGGCCCGGCCGGACGTGGAGCGGGTGATCTATTTCGACCCGGACATGGTGCTGTTCTCGCGGCTCGACGACCTGCTCGAGACCCTGGACACCGGCAGCCTCGCGCTGACCCCGCACCAGATCGTGCCCGAGACCGGCATGGAGGCGATCAAGGACAACGAGATCTGCAGCCTCAAGCACGGCATCTTCAACCTCGGTTTCGTCGGCGTTCGCGCCAACGACGAGGGCAAGCGCTTCGCCGCCTGGTGGGCCGACCGCATCTACCACTACTGCGTGGCTGACATTCCCGGCGGCCTGTTCACCGACCAGAAGTGGGTGGACTTCGCGCCGGTGTTCTTCGAAGACGTGCGCATCCTCAAGGAGCCGCGTTTCAATGTGGCCACCTGGAACCTCACCACGCGCACGCTGGCCGGCAACGCGCAGGACGGCTTTACCGTCGACGGCAAGCCGCTGGGCTTTTACCACTTCACCGGCTTCGACAGCGGCGCCCACCAGGTGATGGCCAGCAAGAACGCGCCCGGCAATGCCTCGGTGCAGGCGCTGGTGGACTGGTACCGCGAGAAGACCCGCTTCGACGACCAGGACCCGGCCAGCAAGGTGCGCTGGGCCTTCGGCAGCTACGACGACGGTACGCCGATCCCGGTCGGGCACCGACGGGTCTATCGCGAGCGCGTGGACCTGCAGGCGGCCTACCCGGATCCGTTCGACGCGCGCGGCCAGTCGCTGCTTTACTGGATGCGCCACCAAGGGCCAATTGAGTTCCCGGAGCATTTCGAAAAAAAAGCCGTCGGCTGAGACGGCTGCGCAACGCGGGAGCGCGCTTCATGCGACTCCTGGGTTCGCTCCGGCTCAGCCTCGTGGACGGTCGCTATCGTGACAGCCAGTGGCAGCGCCTCCGGCGCGCCGTGGCGCGCGATGGCCTGTGGCGGGTGTTCGCAAGAGCCCTGCGGGGCTGAATCCATTAGGAGGCGAGGCGATGTTGTTCGGACGTTCGGTGGGAGTGGAGTGGTCGCAGTCAGGGCGCGTGCACGGGCTGCTGCGGGCCACGCTGATGCGGCCGGCCGCGGGCCTGCAGGGCATCACCCTGAAGGTCGGCGACCAGTCCCATCCGGTCGATCTTTCCGCGCTGCCGGCCGACGCCACCCAGGTGCCGGTGAACATCCACACCCACCTGCTCGGCAGCGGCGCAGTGAAGCTGGAGCTGCAGGTCCAGGCCGACGATGGCAAGGCCAGCAGCGGCAGCCACGCCTTCGAAGTTGCCAATGAAGGCGCGCTTGCCGAACGCGTGCGCGAGACACTCCGCCGCGGCAAGGTGCCGCTGGCTTTCGCCGGGCCCTGTGATGCGGGTCGCTACGACTATGCCGACCCCTCGCTGCAGCCCTGGTTCGACCGGCCGGATGCGGAGGCGCACATCACGAACCTGCAGGAAACCGGTCGGGTGGATGCCGGGGAAGCCGAACTGCTGCGTGGTTTTGTCCGCGACGGATTCCTCGCGGTTCCCGAGGCGCTGCCCGAGGACCTGGTGGCACGGGCGCAAGCCGACATCGCCAAGGCCGTGGACGAGGGCTACCAGGGCTACCAGTGGGGCGAGAGCACGCGGCTTGAGCAGATGCACGCGACCTTCCCCGCCATCCGCGAGATCTGGCTGTTGCCGCGGATCCACCGCCTGCTTGGCCTTCTTTTCGACGAGCAGTCGCAGCCCTGCCAATCGCTGGTCTATGTCTTTGGCAGCCAGCAGGACGCGCACCAGGACACCATCCACCTCACCCCGTTTCCGGCTGGTTACATGTGCGGCGTGTGGGTGGCGCTGGAAGACGTCCAGCCGGGTTCCGGCGAACTGGTCGTCTACCCGGGCAGCCACCGATTGCCACGCGTTTACCTCAAAGACACGGGCTGTCCAAAGGTGCAGGGCGACTGGTCCACGTTCGGGGAAAGTGTGGTGAAGCGCTGGGGCGAGCTGATCGCCGGTTCCGGCATCCAGCCTCAGCCCTACGTGCCCAAAGCCGGCAGCGTTCTCATCTGGCATGAGAACCTGATGCACGCGGGCAGCGTGCGGCGGGACAAGTCCCTCAGCCGGCGCTCGATCGTGACTCACAACTTCGCGCGTGGCAGCCTGGTTTACTACGACTCAACCGGCCTGGCCGGATATACCTACGACCGGACCCAAATCGCGTGACGCACCGCCTGGAGGGTACGTCCGAGTTGCCGGCGGGCCGGCGTTTCTATCCCGGCGTAGAGATCCTACGGGGGTTCGCGGCGATGATGGTGCTCGTGTACCACGTCATCGCGCATGGCCAGTGGACGACCTTTCCGCAGGAGGGGCCGCTGCTGCTGTTCCGCCTCGGCTGGTTGGGTGTCGATCTTTTTCTCGTGATCAGCGGTTTCGTGATCGCGCTGGCAGTCATCAACGGTATCTCGAAGGCAGGCAGTCCCGGTGCCTTTCGTCGCGACTTCGCCGAGAGGCGCTGGCGTCGCATCGCGCCCCTCTATTTCCTGACGCTGCTGGCATTCCTGTTTATGGTCCAACCAGGGCTCTTGCTGCAGGGCTGGCAGGTGATGGCTTGGCATGTCGGGACGCATGCGCTCTTCCTCCACAACCTCACGGTGGACACGCACGGCTCGATCAACGGACCGAACTGGTCGGTGGCTCTGGAGATGCAGTTCTACCTGCTGATGCTGGTGTTCGGTCCCTGGCTCGTGCGGCAGCGGCCTTGGCTCAGCGCCCTTCTACTGATCGGCTTGGCGCTGGCTTGGCGTGCGGGCACGTTCCTCGCACTGGGCGGTGCCGATGCCGCTGCGCACAAAATGCACATCTTCACGACCCAGTTGCCAGGTTCCCTGGATGAGTTCGCGGTGGGCATATTCTTGGCGATGCTGGTGACGGCGAAACCTCGATTCGCCGCTGCCGTGGCCCCAGGTTGGGCGCGATTCGCCGGCTGGCTGGGGGTCGCCGCGTTCCTCACCTTTGCGGCAATGTGGGTGTTCTGGCCACGCGGTGACTACTGGCCGCGCTGGGAGATGGTAGTCGGCTGGCGGACTCTACTGGCCGTGGCGCTAGGCGCGATCATCGTCGCAGCAATGGCCCTGCCGTTGACTCTGGTTAGGCTGACGCGCCCGCTGCGCTACCTCGGCGAGATCAGCTATGGCATCTACCTGTGGCACCTTCCGGTGCTGCTGACCTTGCTGGCAGCGGGCATGTCCGGTGGCCTGCCCCTGCTGTTGACCACGCTGGCCGGGACCCTGTTGCTGGCAGCCTTCTCCTGGCACTTCGTTGAAAGGCCGTACCTGCAGCGGCGCAAGCCACCGCCGGCTCCCGACGGGCTTCAGCCGACGGCCCCGGACGAAGGTACCAGGCTGCCGCGGGGCATCGGCTGGTAGAATCGGGCGCTCGAATCGGCCAGAGACGCCTTGCATGAGCCTGTCCCAATCCAAACTCTATCCCGACGCCCGGACGGCCCTGGCCGACCTGGTCGCCGACGGCCAGGTGCTGGCAGTTGGCGGCTTCGGCCTGTGCGGCATTCCGGAGGCCCTGATCGCCGCGCTGCGCGATTCCGGCGTGAAGAACCTGACCGCGATTTCCAACAACGCCGGCGTCGATGGTTTCGGCCTGGGCCAGCTGCTGGAAACCCGGCAGATCAGCAAGATGATCTCGTCCTACGTGGGCGAGAACAAGGAGTTCGCGCGCCAGTTCCTGGCCAACGAACTCGAACTCGAGTTCAACCCGCAGGGCACCCTGGCCGAGCGCCTGCGCGCCGGCGGCGCCGGCATCCCGGCGTTTTTCACCGCCACCGGTTATGGCACCGTGGTCGCCGAAGGCAAGGAAACCCGCGAGTTCAACGGCAAGCACTACGTGCTCGAGACCGCGCTCACCGCCGACCTGTCGCTGGTGAAGGCCTGGAAGGCCGACAAGGCCGGCAACCTGGTGTTCCGCAAGACCGCGCGCAACTTCAACCCGGCCTGCGCCATGGCCGGCAAGGTCTGCGTGGCCGAGGTCGAGGAAGTGGTCGAGATCGGCGACATCGATCCCGACCAGGTGCACCTGCCCGGCATCTATGTCGACCGCATCGTGCACAACCCGACCCCCGAGAAGCGCATCGAGCAGCGCACCGTGCGAGGAGCGAACTGATGGCCTGGACCCGCGATGAAATGGCGCAGCGCGCCGCCGCCGAACTCACCGACGGCGCCTACGTGAACCTGGGCATCGGCCTGCCGACCCTGGTCGCCAACCACATCCCCGAGGGCGTGGACGTCTGGCTGCAGTCCGAGAACGGCCTGCTGGGCATCGGCCCGTTCCCGACCGAAGACGAGGTCGATGCCGACCTGATCAACGCCGGCAAGCAGACCGTCACCGCCCGCGCCGGTGCCAGCTATTTCGGCAGCCACGACAGCTTCGCGATGATCCGCGGCGGCCACATCGACCTGGCGATCCTGGGCGCGATGGAAGTCACCGACCAGGGCGACCTGGCCAACTGGATGGTGCCCGGCAAGATGGTCAAGGGCATGGGCGGCGCGATGGACCTGGTGGCCGGCGTCAAGCGCGTGGTGGTGCTGATGGAGCACTGCACCAAGAACGGCGAACCCAAGATCCTGCCCGCGTGCACGCTGCCGCTGACCGGCGTCGGCGTGGTGGACCGGATCATCACCGACCTGGCCGTGATGGACGTCACCGCCGATGGCCTGGTGCTGGTGGAAACCGCGCCCGGCGTCAGCGAAGAGGAACTGCGCGGCAAGACCGGCGTGGAATTCCGCACGACGGCCTGAGCCGGCGATGATCCGCCAGGTCGTCGGCTTCGGCGTGGTCGGCGGCCTGCAGCTGCTGCTGGACTGGGCCTGTTTCGTCGCGCTGACGGCGCTGGGCGTCGTCGTTCCGGTGGCCAACCTGGCCGGCCGGATCGCGGGCGCCAGCCTCGGCTTCTGGGCCAATGGCCGTTTCACCTTCGCGCGGCCGGGCGAGCCGCCGCGCCTCGGGCGCCGGCGCCTGCTCCGGTTCGCCGTGTTCTGGCTGGCGATGACGGCGCTGAGCACCCTGGCGGTGACGGGCCTGGACCAGCTGCGCGGCTTGCATGCCGCATGGCTGGGGAAGCCGGTGGTGGATGCGGCACTGGCCGGCCTGGGGTTCCTCGCGTCGAAATACTGGATATACCGCTAGGCAGGGGACAGGGGCAATTTTCCCTTGGAAAATTGCACCTGTCCCATTTTTCGGGTGGCCTCATCCGGATGAGCCCGGTAAATTCGGGTTGCCGGCAGGGGAGCCGGGATGATCGGGGTACCCATGTCTGCAGAAGATGTCCTGGCGCCGGTGGATTCGGCGCCCGTCGAGCCGCCCGCACAGCCGCCGGCCCTGCCGGCCCAGCCACCGCCGCACGAGCCGCGCCGGCTGCCGGTGGAGTTCAGCGGCCGGGCCGGGGAGTACTTCGGCATCTGGATCGTCAATGTCGTGCTGACGCTGCTGACCCTGGGCATCTATTCCGCCTGGGCCAAGGTGCGCACCGAGCGTTATTTCTACGGCAACACCCGCATCGACGGCACGCCCTTCGAATACCTGGCCCTGCCGATGCAGATCCTCAAGGGCCGGCTGATCGCCTATGCCGTGGTCATCGCCATGGGCGTCAGCGCGCACTTCGGCTTCCTGGTGGTGTATTTCCCGCTGGTTTTCGCCGTCCTGCTGCTGCTGCCCTGGCTGCTGCAGCGGGCGCTGCGGTTCCGGGCGCGGTATTCGGCCTGGCGCGGGCTGCGCTTCCGCTTCGTCAACGGGGTGGACGACGCCTACCTCAACTTCATGTTCCGGCCGCTGCTGATGATCCCCACGATGTACATGCTGCTGCCCTGGGTCAGGAAGCACCAGCAGGAATACATCGTCACCGGCCACCGTTTCGGCGGCCTGCGCTTTGGTTTCCAGGGTGAGCTGGGGCCTTATTACATTCCGTTCGCGATCTGCCTGGGCGCCGGCTTCCTGGGCTATTTCGTGATGCTGGTGGCGGTGTTTGGCGCGGCGCTGCTGCTCGAGGACGGACGCAGCGGTGGCAGCACCGACCCGAGCCAGATGATGCTGGCCGTGATGCTGCCCGTCGCAGTGGTGTACCTGGCATTGCTGGTGCTGCCGGTGTTCCTGCGCACGCGCTACACCAACCTGATGTGGGGCAATACGCGGCTGGGCCCGCATCGTTTTGCCTGCACCCTGCGTGCGCGCGACATCATCTGGATCTACCTGAGCAACGGCGTGGCGATCCTGTGCACCCTGGGCCTGGCCGTGCCCTGGGCGATGGTGCGGCTGGCGAAATACCGCGCCGCGCACTTCGAACTGCTGGCCCTGGGCGACCTGGATGACTTCGTCGCCGAGGCTGAGCGCGCCGAGGGTGCCGCCAGCGCGGAACTGGTCGATGCGCTCGACCTGGATGTCGGTATCGGCCTGTGACCGGGCTGCAGGGCACCTGGTATGACGGACGCAGCAGCCGGGGGCTCTCGGCCCGGCTGGATTCGCCGGCGCCGGGCCGCCTGCGGCTGGTGGCCGGCGAACAGGTCCGCGAGTTCGACGCCGACGCTGTCCGGCTGAGCCCGCGCCTGGGGCGCCTGGCCCGGCAGCTGCGCTTCGAGGACGGCGTGAAGTTCATGCAGGAATGCGAAGCCGGCCGCT
>CAXAYM010000112.1:0-6965 GCA_963973175.1 uncultured Arenimonas sp. | reverse complement strand
GGGCGACCGCACGCTACCTCCTCGAAAAAGTCCGGCTGCCGTTGGACAAGCACGGCGAGGCCGACCGTCCTGCCAGCCCAGGAAGCCCGGCGCAGTGGCGAGGTCTCGCAAAAGCCGCTTTCCCCGCGGCACCTCCACCCGCGGGTGCCGTGAGTAGCGCCCTTCTTGGCCGAAGGCCAAGGGCTTCGGGACTGAAGTCCCTCCTACAAGAGGGTGTGGGGATTGGTTTAGAGTGGAGGCAGTCGGCGAAGGGAGCTTGAGATGCGGGTTCGTTTCCATGGTGCCGCCGGTGAGGTCACCGGTTCCTGCCACGAGGTCGAGGCCAACGGCCACCGGCTCCTGCTCGATTGCGGAATGATCCAGGGCAGCGACGAAGACGAGCGGCGCAACGAGGATCCGTTCCCCTTCGAAGTCGGCGACATCGACGCTGTCGTCCTGAGCCACGCCCACATCGACCACAGCGGCCGGCTGCCCCTGCTGGTGCGGCGTGGTTACCGCGGGCCCATCTGGACCGAGCATGCGACCGCCGATTTGCTCAAGGTCATGCTCGAGGATGCCGCCAACCTCGCCCAGATGGACGCCGACCGCGACAACAAGCATCGCCGCGACGGCAAGTCCAACCACAAACCGCTGTTCACCAAGTCCGATGTCGCCGCCGTGCTCAAGCAGGTGCGCGGCATCGACTATGAAACGCCCCGCGAGATCCTCGGTGGCGTCACGCTCACGCTGCGCGACGCCGGCCACATCCTCGGCTCCGCTTCCGTCGAGATCGCCGCGGAAGAAGCGGGCGGCCGGCGCGTGCTTGCCTTCTCGGGCGACATCGGTCCGCGTGGCACGCCCATCCTGCGCGACCCGGTGCCGGTGCCGCGGGCCGACCTCGTGCTGCTTGAGTCCACCTATGGCGGCCGCGAACACCGCGAGCGCCAGGCCACGCTCGACGAGATCCGCGACGTGCTCGAGCATGCCTGGGCCGACCAGGGCAACATCATCATCCCGGCCTTCGCCGTGGGCCGCAGCCAGGAGCTGCTGTACTGGTTCGCGCGCCAGTGGGACGAATGGAAGATGGCGCGGTGGAAGATCTTCCTCGACAGCCCGATGGCGATGCGCGTGGTCGACGTCTATGGGCGCCACGAGCGCCTGTTCGACGAAGACGCCCAGGCCGTCTGGAACGGCCGCCCGCATCCGTTCAAGCTGCCCAACCTGCAGCTCACGCCCGAAGTGGCCCAGTCCCAGGCCATCAACAACATCCGGGGCGGCGCGATCATCATCGCCGGCTCCGGCATGTGCAATGGCGGGCGGGTGCGCCACCACCTGCGCCAGAACCTGGGACGCAAGCAGTCGCACGTCATGTTCGTCGGCTACCAGGCCCGCGGCACGCTGGGTCGTCGCCTGGTCGATGGCGCCGAAACCGTGCGCATCTTCGGCGAGGAAATACGCGTCAACGCCGTGCGCCATACGGTCGGCGGGCTTTCGGCGCATGCTGGCCAGTCGGGGCTGATGGACTGGTACGGCGCCATCGAAGGCCGGCCGCCCGTGGTGCTGGTGCATGGCGAGGACGACGCCCGGGAGGCGCTGGCGAAGGCGCTCGACAAGAAGCTCGGTGCCAGCGTCAGCCTGGCGCGGCCGGAAATGCAGCGCGAGGTTTGAGCGGCGAATGGCGCCGGACCCCGGACAGGCTCCCGACGCCCAGCAGCGGCCCTTCGCCGTGCCCTGCGCGCCGCTCGACCACGGTGCCCCGCTGCGCTGGCTTCGCGCCGGCTGGCGCGACTACCGGCGCGCCCCCGGGCTGAGCCTGCTCTTTGGCCTTGTCGTGCTGGTCGTGAGCCTCGTCGTGGCCGCGATGGCCTGGGGCCTGGGCCGGTTCGCGCTGCTCGCGGCGCTGGTGTCGGGCTTCGTGTTCGTGGCGCCGCTGCTGGGCGTCGGGCTGTACTGCGTCAGCCGGCAGCTGGAGGCGGGGTGCCAGCCGAGGCTGCGGGATTCCTTCGTGCTCGCGCGCCGCGTGGTGGGGCAGGCGGGCGTGTTCGCGCTGGCCCAGGGCATCGTGCTGATGCTGTGGTCGCGCGCCGGCATGATGGTCAACGCACTGGTGCCGATCGAGCGCAATGACGTCGCGACCTGGGTCGAGTTCCTGCTGATCGGTTCGGCCGCCGGCTCGGTGTTCGCCGCGCTGACCTTTGCCATCGCGGCGTTTTCCCTGCCGATGATCGCCGACCGGGACGTCGACATGGTCACCGCCGGCGTCTCGAGCGTGAACGCGGTGCTGCGCAACAAGGCCGTGGCCCTGCAGTGGGCGGCCTGGATCGCGCTGCTGACGGCGCTCGGTTTCCTTACCGCCTTCCTGGGGCTGGTCCTGGTGATGCCGTGGCTTGCCTACGCCACCTGGCATGCGTACCGCGAAACCCTGGATGCGTCGGCCTGGCCGAAGCTGGATTGAAGCCGCTTCAGCCCGAGGCAGGGAGATCCGTTCGCTGTGGCGCCATCGCCACCACGGATTCGCGCACCAGGTCTTCCAGCACGGCCATGTCCACGTCGGCCAGCCGCTTGAGGTAGAGGCAGCTCTTCCCGGTCTTGTGCTTGCCCAGGCGGGCCATCAGGTCCGGGTAACGCGCGAAGCCCGGCATGATGTACAGCGTGAGGTCGTTCTTGCGCGGCGAGAAGCCGGTGACCATCCAGTCGCCTTCGCGGCCGCTTTCGTAGCGGTAGTGGTAAACGCCGAAGCCGACGATGGCAGGCCCCCACATGCGCGCCGGCGCCCCGGTGGCGGCCTCCATGAGCTTGCGGACGCGCTGGCAGTCTTCGCGTCGCTGCGGGTCGGCTACGCCGGCGAGGAAATCATCGACGTCTGCGTTCGTCGCCCGGGTCTTGTTTTCCGACTTGGCCATGGTGGTCCGTCCGGTGGCTGTGTCCGTCCGCAGTCTAGCCGCCTCTGCGGCACAGGCAGGTACCGTCATCGAAGACCACCTTCCAGCGGCCATCGGCTTCCCGGCGCCAGGTGGAGCGGAATTCGAGGATTTCCTTGCCGTCGGGCCCGAACACCGGTCCCTTGCTCTGGGCCAGCTGCCCGCCGTCGAGCACGACCACGGTTTCCGGGCGCCAGGAAAAGGGGGCCTCCGGGCCTTCGAAATACCTGGCCCAGGCGGCGAGGATCGCTGCCTTTCCACGAAGGGTGTCGGGGCCCGGCTGGAAGATGGCGTCGTCGGCGATGTGGCTGGCGAAGGCCTCGAAGTCGCGGTCGGCCATGCTGCGGGCGAAGGCGGTTTCGGCCGCCGTGACCTCGCGCGTCAGGGCGTCCAGGTCCACCGGTGCCACGCGCATCGCGGGCTGGCTGGCGCAGCCGGCAACCGCCATCAGCAGGGCCAGCAGGAAGGGAGTGCGCATCGTCGTCATCCTCAAGTCCGGGGCGGCAAGGGGCTGCCAGTGGTGGCCGAAGGATGGCGCGCGCCGGGCCGCGGCGCTCCAGTCACAAGTCACGCTCAGCGCCTGACCGCGACGACCTTGCCGATCCAGCGCCCGGCGGGCACCGGACCCGATTCGCGGCTGTCGCCGCCCAGGTCGCGGTTGTCCACCAGCACGAAAACGTGTCCCTCCGGCACCCGGGTTTCGGGCAGGTCACGCCCGGGTCCCGGGCCGGTGTCCACCTCCACGCCGGCGGGCGCGGGCATCAGCTCGCCGTCCACGAACAATTCGCCCAGCCGCAGTGCCACTTCCTGCCCGGGCAGCCCGACCACGCGGCCCACGCGCGGGCCATCGGGCCCGAAGTACACCAGCAGGTCATCGGCAAGCGGCGGGCCGCTGCGCAAGGCGCTGGTATCCACGACCAACTCGTAGCCCTGAGCCAACGTGGGCTCCATGGCCGCGGAAGGCATGTCCAAGGTGGTCCGGCCCCAGAGTCGGGCGCCGTAATCGCGCGAGGCCGTGCCAAACGGGTTGATCACGTACACCGCCGTGGCCAGCAAGGCGCCGGCCAGTGCGGCGGCGAGCAGCCAGGCCGAGGGTCGCCGCCTGATCGCCCTGGGAATGCGGAAACCGAAGGCACTCATGGAGGCGATACCGGGCTTCCGGTAGAAAGGACCCTTCCAGGGGACGGGCAGGGTGCGGGCTGATGGCGGTTGAACATGGTGCGGGCGACCTCGTCCGGATAGTGGCGCTGCTGGGGGCGGCGGTGGTGGCCGTGCCCTTGTTCCGGCGGCTTGGCCTGGGTTCGGTGCTCGGCTACCTGGCGGCGGGGCTCGTGGTGGGGCCGTTCGGCCTGGCCCTGTTCACCGAGCCGGCCGCCATCCTGCATGTCGCCGAACTGGGCGTGGTGATGTTCCTCTTCATCATAGGCCTGGAGATGCGCCCGTCCCACCTCTGGCAGCTGCGCGGTCAGATTTTCGGCCTCGGTGCGCTGCAGGTCGGGCTGGCAACCGCGGTGATGACCGGCATCCTGCTGGGCTTCGGGCTGGCGCCGCCGGTGCCCTTCCTGGGTGCCGCCGGCTTCGTGCTCACGTCCACGGCCATCGTCATGCAACTGCTGGGCGAACGCGGGGACATCGCGCTGCCGCGCGGACAGCGCATGGTGTCGATCCTGCTGTTCGAAGACCTGCTGATCGTTCCACTGCTGGCGCTGGTCGCCTTCATGGCGCCGGTCGTGCCCGGTGCCGAGGGCAGTTCGCGCTGGCTGGCGGTGGCGCAGGGCGTGGCGGCCCTGGCCGGGCTGGTGGTGGTCGGCGTGTGGGCGCTGAACCCGCTGTTCCGCCTGCTGGCGCGGGCCAAGGCACGCGAGGTGATGACGGCCGCGGCGCTGCTGGTGGTGCTGGGCTCGGCGGTACTGATGGACATGGGCGGGCTTTCGATGGCCATGGGTGCTTTCCTGGCCGGCGTTCTGCTCTCGGAATCGGCGTTCCGCCACCAGCTCGAGGCCGACATCGAGCCTTTCCGTGGCCTGCTGCTGGGCTTGTTCTTCCTGGCCGTGGGCATGTCCCTGGACCTGTCGGTGGTGGCCGGCAACCTGGCCTTCATCGTGGCGGCGGTGCCGGTGCTGATGCTGGCCAAGGGCCTGTGCATTTACGCGGTGGCCCGGATCCTGCGCAGTTCGCATGCCGACGCGCTCGACCGCGCCGTGCTGATGGCGCAGGGCGGCGAGTTCGCCTTCGTGCTGTACTCGGCCGCGGTCGCGGTCGGCCTGCTCGACGCGCGGACCCATGCCAACCTGACGGCCATCGTGGTGCTGTCGATGGTGCTCACGCCGCTGGTGGTGCTGGTGGTTCAGCGGCTGCTGCTCAGGCCGGTGGCGCCCTCGCTGGCGGGCGTGGAAGCGGCGAACGGCCTGCAGGGCAGCGTGCTCGTGATCGGCTTCGGTCGCTTCGGCCAGGTGTCGAGCCAGGCCCTGCTGGCCCGCGGCGTGGACGTGACGATCATCGACAACGACATCGGCATGATCACCGGCGCCGCCGACTTCGGTTTCAAGGTTTATTACGGCGATGGCACCCGGCTCGACGTGCTGCATGCCTCCGGCGCCGGCCGGGCGCGCGTGATCGCGGTCTGCGTGGACGACCGCGCCGCGGCCACGCGCATCGCCGAAGTGGTGCGTTCGGCCTTTCCGCAGGCGGCGGTGCTGGTGCGCAGCTTCGACCGCGAACATGCACTGGAACTGGTGCGCATCGGCGTGGACTTCCAGATGCGCGAAACCTTCGAATCGGCGGTCATCTTCGGCGGTGCGGCGCTGCGGGAACTCGGGGTCGGGGACGAAGAGGCGCTGATGGTGATGGACGAAGTCCGGCGCCTGGACGCGGAGCGTTTCGCGCTGGAGACCGCCGCCGGCACTGCCGCGGCGGGCGCCGCCCTGATGCACACCAACACCGGCGCCGGACGCATGCGCCAGACGCCGCTGGTGCGCCCGAAGGCCACGGGCCAGGTGCTCAATCCCGACGAGGCGGTCAGTCCCGCGCCGGCGCCGGACGATCGAAAGGCATCGTCTCCGGACTGACCGCACCGCCGGAGATGATGAAGGCCATGGCTTCGTCCACGCTCCAGTCGGTGGGCGTGAGCTTGTCCACCGGCACGATCTCGAGGTAACCGGAGGTCGGATTGGGCGTCGTGGGCACATAGACGGCGGCGAGCTCGCGGCCGGTGCCTTCTTCGCGGATGACCCGGGTGACGAAACCCACGCACTTCATCTCGCGGTGCGGGAAGTCGATGAGCACCACGCGCTGGGTGCCGTCGGGTTTGGTCTGCAGCAGGTCGAGCAGCTTGCGCGCGCTGCCGTAGACGGTGCTGGCCAGCGGGACGCGCGCGATCAGGCTTTCGAACCAGCGCAGCATCTGCTGGCCGGCGACGCGCCGGGCCAGCGCGCCGACGCCGATGATCACCACGATGGTGGCCGCGATGGCGAAGGCCGACTGGGCCCAGGGGTCGTCCACCCAGCCCAGCCATTCCGGATGCGCCGACGCCAGGCGCGCCGATACCGGCGCCACGATCGGCTGGCTCATGTCCTTGAGCAGGCCGAGCACGAACTTGAAGACGATCCAGACCAGCCAGATCGGCAGCAGGGTCAGCAGACCGGTGAGGAAGTAGGCACGAAGGCGTCGCATCGCCCGATTGTAGGCCACGCGCCGGCCCGCGGATCAGCGCGCGCCGAGCTCTGCGGCGCTGACCTCGCGGACCAGGCGGAAGCCGATGTCGTCGAAGCCGGTGTCGGCGTCGAAATCGTTGCTCTGGCCCGGGGTGCTGCGGTCGGCGGCGTCGCGCCAGCCCATGCCGGCCGCCAGCCGTCGCTGGCAGCCGCGGGTGCAGTTGCTGGTCCATTCGCGCAGGTTGCCGCGCAGGCCCGCCAGGCCCAGCGGGCTCAGCGGCCCCTGGCCGGCATTGACCGTGCCTTCGGCGCCGCAGTCGATGCGGCCGTCCTGGCAGGCGTTGCCGCTGCCGCGGTAGTCGACCAGCGGGCTCCATTCGCCCAGGGTCGGCAGCCGGTACGACAGCCCGGT
>CAXAYM010000111.1:0-7071 GCA_963973175.1 uncultured Arenimonas sp. | reverse complement strand
CCTCGGCGACGCGGTCCTCGATGTTGGCCAGGTTGGCCTCGACGCTGCCGTGGTCCCGGTCCTGGACCAGGGCGACACGCAATGGATTCTTTTTCATGCCAGCAAGCCTTCGGGTAGTTGCATGGTGACGCAGTGCAGGCTGCCGTTCTGCCAGATCAGCGGCCGGCAGTTCACCGGCACGATCTCGCGGTCGGGGAATGCCGCAGCCAGGACGCCGGCGGCCGCTTCGTCGGCGGCATCGCCATAGGCCGGCATCAGCACGGCACCATTGATGATCAGGAAATTGGCGTAGGACGCCGCCAGGCGGCGGCCCTCGTCCAGCACCGGACGGGCCCAGGGCAGGGGGAACAACCGATAGGGCTGGCCGTCGGCGGTGCGCAGGGCGGCGAGCTCGGCCGCCATGGCCTGCAGTTCGGCGTAATGGCTGTCGCCCGGGTCGTCGCAGGCCTGGTGCACGATGGCGTCCGGCGCCGCGAAGCGGGCCAGGGTATCGATGTGGGCGTCGGTGTCGTCGCCTTCGAGGTAGCCGTGCTCGAGCCAGAGCGTGCGCGACTGCACCAGCTCCTGTTCGAGCAGCGCGGTGATCTCGGCGCGCGATTTGCCGGGGTGGCGCTCGTGCAGGCAGCGCCAGGTGCTCAGCAGGCTGCCGCGGCCGTCGGTTTCGATGCCGCCCCCCTCGAGCGCGAAGTCCACGCGCCGGTGGCTGGCGTCCCGGAACAGCCCGGCGGCATGCAGCTTCGCCACCAGCTGGTCATCGCGCCCGGCCTCGAACTTGCCGCCCCAGGCGGTGAAGTGGAAGTCGAGCAGGCGGAAACCCGGTCCTTCGCGCAGGGTGATCGGCCCGGAATCACGCAGCCAGGTGTCGTCGTAATCAACCTCGAAAAACCGGACCTGGCCCATGTCGATGCCGGCGGAGCCGAGCTGGGCGGCGGCGCGGGCGCGCAGCGCCGGGCCGGCCACGCAGACCAGGGCAGGCTGGAAACGGGTGATGGCGGCCACCAGGCCCACGTAGGTCTGCTCGACCTGGGCCAGTCGATCGGCCCAGTCGGTGCCTTCGTGCGGCCACGCGAGAAGCACGGCGGACTGGGGTTCCCATTCCGCCGGGAAGCGAAGGAGTTGTGACATTTCGGATTACTGGACGGGCTTGGGGCCGATCTCTCCGGGCTGGCTCTTGCGGGCCACCGCGTCGACGACGTGGTTGTACTCGAAGTAGACGGAGAAGCCGGCGTAGTCCCAGCGGGTGATCGGCGGGTTGTACTTGCGGGAGTTCGGGCCCGCCACCGGGGCGTGCTTGCGCTCGGGGGCACCGAAAGCGGCTTCGATCTGGGCCATGGACTGGCCGCGGGCCGGCAGGGCCGCCGATTCGACCTGGACGCGCTCGACCAGCAGGATGTCGGCCGAGGCCGGGAGGGCCTGCATCAACAGGCCGGCTGCCAGGGCAAGGGCCAGGGTGTGGGAATGGGCCTTCATGGAGCACCTCCGCGGGATCGTCGGGATGACGGGTAGGTCCGGGATCATCGCAAAACCTGCCTGAACGCGCCATCCGTCGCCCGGACAGGAGGTTCCGGACACGAAAACGCCGGCTTCCGCCGGCGTTTTCGATTCCAACCTGGCTGCCGCGCTTAGCGCTGGCGGGCCTTGAAACGCGGGTTGGACTTGCAGATGACGAAGACCTTGCCGCGACGGCGCACGACCTTGCAGTCGCGATGGCGGGTCTTCGCCGACTTCAGGGACGAGAGCACTTTCATGGCAGTTCCTCAAAGGGTTTGGGGCGATAAAGAAGCGGGATTATAACCAAGTCCAAAACGGCTTGCAATACAAGCGTTTGGCGGTCCGGGGCAGGCTCCCGTCCGGGGAGTATGGCCTTGGCCTGAGGCCAAGGCCAGGAGCCTCAGGACGGATGCCCCGGAGGGCGTCAGCGCAGGTAGGCCTGGGTCAGGGTGTTCAGGTGCAGCCGCTCGGCGTCCCGGAGCAGGGGCGAGAGCAGCATCATCACCTGGACGATGCCGCGCCGGATGGCCTCGTTTTCGTCCTTGTCGCCCCGGACCGACGCGTAATTGAGCCAGAACGTGGCCAGCACCAGGATATTGGTCGCCGTCGCCTCGACCTCGGCCGCCGATGCGCGCATCACGCCCGCCTGGACCAGTCCCCGCATCCCCGAAGTGGCGTTGTCGGCCGCCCGCTTGAGGATACGGGCGAAACGAAGGCGCAGGCGGCGGTTGCGGCTGAGGATGTCGACCAGGTCCCGGTAGAGGAAGCGGTAGTCCCAGATCGCCTCGAACACCAGGTGCAGCTGCAGCCAGATGTCCTCCAGGTCCCGCAGCCGGCCCTCGGGCGCCACCAGGGCCGTGTCCATGCGCTCTTCATAGCGCGCGAACAGCTGCTCGATGATGTCGTCCTTGTTGCGGAAGTGGTAGTACAGGTTGCCCGGGCTGATCTCCAGCTCGTCGGCGATGTGGTTGGTCGTGACGTTGGGCTCGCCCTGTTCGTTGAACATGGCGAGCGAGGCATCCAGGATGCGCTGGCGGGTCTGCCTGGCCATGGACGGCTGTCAGCTGCGAAGCGTCTTCACGAGGGCCACGTACTTCTTCATGGCTTCCTCCTGCTTCATTCCTGCCAGTTTCTCCCAGGCCTCGTACTTGGCGGTCCCGACGAAATCGAAGAAGCCCGGCTTGGGCCCGCTGACGTCGCCTTCCGAGCCCTGCTTGTACAGCGCATACAGCCGGAGCATGGTGTCGTTGTCCGGCCGCTCGGGCAGGTCCATCACGTCCTTGGCGGCATTCTGGAAGTCGGTTTTAAGGTCGGCCATCGTCTGGGATCCCCACAATCGAAGCACCGGTGATAGCACGGCCCCACGGGAAGTTCAACGAAGGGTTTGCCGCCCGCGCCGGGCTCTGGCAACTTAGCCACATCGCCGGCCGTTCCGGCCGGTCCCGGGGTCAAGGGCAGGGGAGAGGTCATGTCTTATTTCGTCACTGGCGCCACCGGTTTCATCGGGCGCTACCTGGTCAGCAACCTGCTCAAGCGCAAGGGCACGATCCACGTGCTGGTGCGCAAGGGTTCGGAGAAGAAGCTCGACGCGATCGCCAGCTCGATGGGCTGGGACCGCAAGCGCATCGTCGTGGTCACCGGCGACCTGTCCAAGCCCCGGCTGGGCCTGGCGCCGGCCAAGGTGAAGGCGCTGTCGGGCAAGGTGAAGCACTTCTTCCACCTGGCCGCCATCTACGACCTGTCCGCCGACGCCGCCTCCCAGCAGGTCGCCAACATCGACGGCACCCGCCACGCGATCGAGCTGGCGGCCGCGATCAAGGCCGGCTGCTTCCACCACACCAGCTCCATCGCCGCCGCGGGCCTGTACCCGGGCGTGTTCCGCGAGGACATGTTCGAGGAGGCCGAGGGTCTTCGCGACCCCTACCTGCGCACCAAGCACGAATCCGAGGGCATCGTGCGCAAGGAATGCAAGGTGCCGTTCCGCATCTACCGCCCGTCGATGGTCATCGGCCACTCGAAAACCGGCGAGATGGACAAGATCGACGGCCCCTATTACCTGTTCACCCTGATCAAGAAGATGCGCCAGGCCCTGCCGCAGTGGGTGCCCACCCTGGGCATCGAGGGCGGGCGCATCAACGTGGTGCCGGTGGACTTCGTCGCCGACGCGATGGACCACATCGCGCACAAGCGCGGCCTCGACGGCCAGTGTTTCCACCTGGTCGACCCCGAGCCGATGCGTTTCGGCGAGCTGATGAACACCTTCTGCCGCGCCGCCCATGCCCCCGAGATGACCATGCGCCTGGATGCGCGCATGCTGGCCGTGGTGCCGGGCGCGGTGCGCAATGCCGTCACCAACCTGCCGCCGGTCAAGCGCTTCACGGCGATGCTGCTGCGCGACCTGAAGCTGCCGCCGGCGACCCTGTCCTTCATCACCTATCCGACCAAGTTCGACACGCGCGGCGTCGAACGGGCGCTCAAGGGCAGCAAGATCTCCGTGCCCGACCTTGAGTCCTACGCCTGGCGCATCTGGGATTACTGGGAGCGCCACCTCGACCCGGACCTGTTCGTCGACCGGACGCTGCGCGGCCACGTCTCGGGCAAGGTGGTGCTGATCACCGGCGGTTCCTCGGGGATCGGCAAGGCCACGGCGATCAAGGTCGCCGACGCGGGAGCCAAGGTCGTCATCGTCGCCCGCGGCGAGGAGGAGCTTTTCCGCACCCGCGACGAGATCCTCGCCGCCGGCGGCAAGTGCTGGGCCTATACCTGCGACCTGACCGACCTCTCGAGCTGCGACAAGCTGGTGTCCACGGTGCTGGCCGAACACAAGGCCGTCGACATCCTGGTCAACAACGCCGGCCGGTCCATCCGCCGCTCGGTCGAATTGAGCTACGACCGCTTCCACGACTACGAGCGCACCATGCAGCTGAACTACTTCGGCTGCCTGCGCCTGATCATGGGCTTCCTGCCGGCGATGACGCAGCGCCGCAAGGGCCACGTCGTCAACATCAGTTCGATCGGCGTGCTGGCCAGTTCTCCGCGTTTTTCGGCCTACGTGGCCTCCAAGGCGGCGCTGGATGCCTTCAGCCGCTGCGCGCAGGCCGAGTTCAGCGGCAAGAACATCGCCTTCACCACGGTCAACATGCCCCTGGTGAAGACGCCGATGATCGCGCCGACCAAGATGTACGAATCGGTGCCCACCCTGACGCCGGAGGAAGCGGCCGACCTGGTGGTGAAGGCGATCATCGAGCGGCCGAGCCGCGTGGCCACCCGGATGGGCATCTTCGCCGCCACGCTCAATGCCGTGGCGCCCAAGGCCTACGAGGTGATCATGAACACCGCGTTCGAAATGTTCCCGGACTCGGCCGCGGCCAAGGGCGACCGCAAGGCGATCAGGGACGAAAAACCGACGAACGAGCAGGTGGCCTTCGCCGCGCTGATGCGCGGCGTGCACTGGTAATCCCTACTGGCACTGGCGCCAGCGCACCTGGCCGGTCCCGCCGGCCGGGGGCTCGAGCTGGAGCCGGGTGTAGCGCAGTTCCTCGTACTGCACCAGGACGGCGCAGGCTTCGTTGACCAGGCCGGTGTCGATGCCGTCGGCGCGGTTCATCCGAATCACCAGGGTCGACTGGGTCGACCAGCTGGCGTTTTCGGCGGCATCGAGTTCACCGATCTCGGCGGCCGCGGCGAGGCGGCGTTCCAGCCGCTGCTGCTCGGTCAGTTTGGCGACCTCCTCCAGCTCGCGCAGGGCCTCGTCGGCCTCGCGGGACGCCTGGTCGGTGAACCGGGATGCCGGCGCCGCAGCTTGCTCGGCGGCGTCCGCCGGGCCGGGCCCCGTCTCATCGGGGGTCGCTACCGGCGTGACAGCCGGGGCCGCGGGAACAGGCGTGGCCGCCACCGGGTCGGGTTCGCCGGGCTGCAGCACAAAGGCCGCAACGAACACCAGCAAGCCGAGCCCGATACTGGCCAGGACGCCCAGTCGCTGGCCCTTTCGGATCTCCCGGGCGGCCTGCTCGCGGATCGCCACCACCATCTGCGGCGCCGCGAAGGGTTCGACCTGCGGCCACAGGCTGCGGCCGTCGGTCAGGTCGACGCCATACCGCCGTGCGAGGTCACGCGCGAAACCCTCGGCGGTGCCCAGGGTCACCAGCATGCCGCTGGTGGCGCCCTGGAGCTGCACGGCATTGGCGAAGTCGCGCACATTGGCCTCGCCGAGCCGGTAGGCGGTGCCGTGCTTGTAGCCCAGCAGGCAGCGTTCATCGCCCTTGACCAGCAGGAATTCGGCGCCGCCGTCGCCCGGCTGGCGGCTCGACGGGAGTTCCCGGTAGCCCTTTTCCTCCATCGCCTGCAGCACCAGGCCGGCGCACTCGCGCCACTTCATGCCGGCCAGCGCCTGCACGCCGGCCTGGGTTTCGGCCAGCCGGCGGCGATGCACGCCAAACCACCAGGTGCTCGCGAGCAGCGCGGCGATGGTGGCGAGCAGGGCGGCAACGAGGGGGCTGAGGCCGAACATCCGGTGACTCCGAAACGATGGGGGGTGGACAGGGCTGCCAGAGGATAACGCGGAAAGCCGGGGCCGATGGCCGCCCCAACGCATCGGGCCCGGCAGTGCCGGGCCCGAAGGGGTCATCAAATTCCGTCCGCCAGCCGGGAGCCGCAAGGGGAGGGAGCGTGCGGAGTCCCTGGCTGGCTGGCGGACGGGAAGGGGTCAGGCCGACGGCGCCTGCGGGGCGACCGGCTTCGGCGCCTTGGGCAGGCGGCGCTTGCTGGCGGCCTTGGCCGGCTTGGCGGACTTGCGCGCGGCCTTGGCAGGGGCCGACTTGCGCGCCGGCTTGGAAGCCTTCTTCGCCGCAGGCTTCTTGCCCGCCCTCGCGGACTTGCGGGCGGCCTTCTTGCCGGACGCCTTCTTGGCGGCGGGCTTGCGGGCCGTGCTGGCCTTGGCGCCCGGGCGCGAGATCTTGCGCAGTTCGCCGTTGAGTTCCTGTACGCGCTGGTTCAGCTCGGCCAGGTCTTCGCGGCCCGGCACGCCGAGGCGGTTGAGCGCGCGCTGCACGCGGTCCTCGAAGACCTTTTCCAGGCGATCCCAGGTGTCCACGGCGCGCTCGCGCACGACGCCGACGCGGTCCTCGACGGCGTCACGCACCGCGTCGACCTTGCCGGTGGCCATCTTGCGGGTGTTCTGCTCGATGCTCATGCCTTCGTGGACCAGGGCCTCGAACAGCTTGGAACCTTCGCCCTGGGCGCGATGGAAGGCACCCATGCCGGCCATCCAGATCTGCTGGGCGGAGCCGACGATCGAACGCGACACCTGCTCGACGCTGGCCTGCAGGTCGGCGGCGGAGGCGGCGGGCTTGCGCTTGGGCGAGGCTTTGGCGCGGGCGTTCTTCTTGAGCTTGGCCATGCTTCGTTACTCCATCTGTTCGGTTTGGGCACGGGGGCCGAGTGGCCCCAATCTGGGCCCTGTGTCTAGAGTTTTCACACCATTGGCGGAGCGTCGAGGGAGACCGCCCGGCCGGGCGTCAGCGGCGGCGGCTGCCGGCGCGACGGCCACGCCCGGGCTGGCGCTCGCGCACCAGCACGTCG
>CAXAYM010000110.1:0-7076 GCA_963973175.1 uncultured Arenimonas sp. | reverse complement strand
CATCCTTCCGCCCGGCGATGGTCGCCGACCTGGATGCGCTCGACCAGCGGCGGATGCGTGGCGAACAGCGACGAGAAGCCGATGCCGTCGCCGAACAGCATGTGCGAGATTTCCTCGGTGTCGCCGCTTTCAAGCTTCGAGCCCGCCGGCAGGCCGGCGATCTTCTTGAGCGCGCCCGAAAGCCCGGTGGTCTGGCGGGTGAACTGCACCGCCGACGCGTCGGCCAGGTATTCGCGCTGGCGGCTGACCCCCGCCTTGATCAGCCGGCCGAAGAACAGGCCGATGTAACCGACCACCATCAACGCCAGCGCCGCCAGCAGCAGCGGCGCGCCGTCCTTGCCGCGGGCGCCACGCCCGTGCAGCAGGATCTTGCGGCCCACCACCGCCAGCACCAGGATGCCGAACAGCACGCCCATCAGCCGGATGTTCAGGCGCATGTCGCCGTTGAGCACGTGGCTGAACTCGTGCGCGATCACGCCCTGCAGCTCGTCCCGGTTGAGCTTGTCCAGGGCGCCGCGGGTCACCGCGATGGCGGCGTCGCTGGGGGCGTAACCGGCGGCGAAGGCGTTGATGCCGGCTTCGTGTTCCAGGACGAAGACCTGCGGCACCGGCACGCCGGAGGCGATCGCGACTTCCTCGACCACGTTGCGCAGCCGCCGGTAATGGAAGTCGTGGGTGTCCTCGGGCACCGGCGTGCCGCCGAGCTGCGTCGCCACCGCCTGGCCGCCCTGGCGCAGGCTGGCCAGGCGATAGAGCGAGCCGGCACCGATGATGCCCAGCGTCAGCAGGGTCGCCATCGCCATGCCGGCGGCCAGCGAGCCCGGGTCGGAGGCCGTGCCCATGCCGCCGAAGAACAGCAGGAACAGGAAATCGACCGCCACCACGATGGCGATGACGGCCAGCACGAACAACACGACCAGCCGCCGCGACCGGCGACGGGCCAGGTCCTGGCGGGCGAAGAAGTTCAAGCCTAGAAGCTGACCTTGGGCGCCTCGCGCTTCTCGGGCTCGGTGATCTCGAGCAGGGCGGCGTGGGCGAAGTTGAACATGCCGGCAACGATGTTCGAGGGGAACACCTCGCGCTTGTTGTTGTAGGCCATGACGCTGTCGTTGTAGGCCTGGCGCGCGAAGGCGATGCGGTTCTCCGTGGAGGTGAGCTCCTCGGTGAGCTGCATCATGTTCTGGTTGGCCTTCAGGTCCGGATAGGCCTCGGCCACCATCATCAGGCGCGAGAGCGCCCCGGCCAGGCCGGATTCGGCGCTGCCCAACTGGGCCATCGCGGCGTCGTCGCCCGGGCGGGCCTTGGCGGCGGCCAGGCCGCTGACCGCGGCGGCGCGGGCCTGGATGACCGCTTCCAGGGTTTCCCGTTCATGCTTGAGATAGCCTTTGGCGACCTCGACCAGGTTCGGGATCAGGTCGTAGCGGCGCGTCAGCTGGACGTCGATCTGGGCAAAAGCGTTCTTGAAGGCGTTCCGGGCCGTCACCAGGCCGTTGTAGATACCCACGCCCCAGAACAGCACCACCGCCGCCAGCACCAACAGCACGATAAGGCTCGTCATCTTCCAACCTCCCCCAGGTGGGGACCCTTGCGCGCCAGCCGCGATAGACTTGGGTCCGTTCGCCAAGCATACGTCGGTCATGCCAAGCACGAAAGACAGTTCCAGGTTCCACCTCCCCCGCCTGCTCACCTTGCCCCTGCTCGCCCTCGCCAGCCTGTGTTGGCCGGGGCCGTCGCCGGCCGCCAGCGATTTCGCCGACGAGGCGCGCGAAATAGAGGCCCTGGCCGAGCAGATGATGAAGCGCGCGCGCATCCCGGGCATGGCGATGGCCATCGTCGCCGACGGCGAGGTGGTGTCCCTGCGCGGTTACGGCGTGGTGGACAGCAAGCTGCAGGAGCCGGTGACGGCCGACACGTCGTTCCGCGTCGCCTCGCTGTCCAAGGCCTTCGCCGGCACCCTCAGCGCCATGCTGGTGCGCGAAGGCGCGATGGACTGGGACAGCCCTATCGTCAACCAGCTGCCCACCTTCACCCTGCGCGACGGCCAGGCGGCGCAGCAGATCACGGTGCGGCAGGTGCTCAGCCACCGGGTCGGGCTGGCGTACAACACCTACGACCGCGACCTCGAGGCCAACGAGCCCTACCCGCTGCTTGCCGCCAGGCTCGCCGAGGCGCCGCTGACCTGCAGCCCGGGCGAGTGCTACGCCTACCAGAACATCGCCTTCAGCCTGGTCGGCGACATGGTTTTCGCCACCACCGGCGACTTCTATGCCGCCCAGGTCGAGAAGCGCATCTTCCAGCCCCTGGGCATGTTCGGCGCCACCTTTGGCCGCACCGGCCTCGAAGCGAGCGCCAGCTGGGCGCGTCCGCACGTGCGCAGCGGTGGCACCTGGGTGCCGGTGCGTCCGAAGGAAACCTATTACCGCATCCCGCCCGCCGCCGGCGTCAACGCCTCGGCGCGGGACATGGCGCAGTGGCTGATCGCCCAGATGGGCCACCGGCCGGACGTGCTTCCGCCCGAACTGCTCGATGAGATCCGCACGCCGCAGGTGGAAACACCCGGCGAGATCCGGGGCAGCGGCTGGCGGCGCGACCGGCTGCGCGAAGCGCACTACGCTCTGGGCTGGCGCATCTATGACTACGCCGGCCACACGCTCGTCTACCACGCGGGCGCCGTGCAGGGTTATCGCGCGATCACCGGCTTCCTGCCCGAAAAGGACATCGGCGTGGTGATCCTCTGGAACAGCGAGAGCGCGATGCCCTCGGGCCTGTTCCCCAGCACCATCGACCGTGCACTGGGCCTGCCCGCCCGCGACTGGATGGCACCGCCGCAGCGCCGCCGGCGCTGAGCAAGGCCCACAAAAGCGAACGCCGGCGTTAGCCGGCGTCTGCGTGCCTTTGGAAAGTCTCCCTCCCCGCCTGGGCAACACGGGGAGAGAGCCCAGCTTTACCGCATTTGGATGCTCCTCGCGCCTTACAGCGCGGGGGCAACCGGGGCGGCCGGCATCGGAGCCGGCTTCTTGGCGGCGGGCTTGCGCGCCGCCTTCTTCTTGGCAGCCGGCTTGCGCGCGGCCTTCTTCTTGGCGGCCGGCTTCTTGGCAGCCTTCTTCGCAGTCTTCTTCTTGGCAGCCTTCTTGGCGGCCGGCTTCTTGGCCGCCTTCTTGGCAACCTTCTTCTTGGCGGCCTTCTTGGCTACCTTCTTCTTGGCGACCTTCTTCTTGGCAGCCTTCTTGGCCGGCTTGCGCGCGGACTTCTTCGCAGCCTTCTTGGCTACTTTCTTCTTGGCAGCCTTCTTGGCGACCTTCTTCTTAGCGGCCTTCTTGGCCGGCTTGCGCGCAGTCTTCTTCGCGGCCTTCTTGGCCACCTTCTTGCGGGCCGGCTTCTTGGTGGCCTTCTTGGCGACCTTCTTCACCGACTTCTTGGCCGACTTGGCGGCCTTCTTCACGGACTTCTTAGCTTTCGCGGCCTTCTTGGCCGGTTTTTTCGCAGCTTTCTTCGTAGCCATGGTCAACTCCTCGTCAGTTGGCTTTTGGACTGCCCAGTCTCAAAGGCACCGCCACGGGTCAGGGCCCGGGGCGTACCGCCGTCACGGTCATGCCGTGGCGATCGGATTCTTGCCGGCGCGGGGCGGCGCCGGATACACAAACGCCCGGGCCGTGACCGGTCCGGGCGTTCGAAAAAGGGATGTCGCTGCGGGACGAATTCGATTTCGCGGAGGGATGTTTACCCTGATCCACCATGTTGAGACCTGGGGTGGAGTTCGGTGTGGTGGCTCGCGTTGTCGACTCGTTCCTGATCACTCGCTTCCGCAGTTCGCATCTGCTGGGCGAAAGCTAATCAGGGGATTTCGGGATGTCAACAACTTTGCACAAAAATTTTCAAGGGGTGTCCGTCGCGTTACGACCCTCCCGCATCCCCCGCCCACGCCGTCGTGGGTCGCGCATCGCCGCGCAGGAAAACGCGCATTGAAAAAAACATCGTAAAAAAAGCCTCCGATGCAATCCCGACGTGCGCGCGACCAAGACCGCGCAAGCAAACGAAGGGCTCGCGCCCGCCGCCCGGGGCGCCTGCATGGCACCTGAAAAAAACCTTGCACGCACTTGCCCGGAACGGTCGATTCCGCACCGCAAAAAGCAAAAGTGCGCGGATTCCGGAGGCCGCCGGACACGGTTTCGCCGCCGGGAAAAAAGAAGGCCGCCCGAAGGCGGCCGACTTTTTCGACGAGGTGCGAACCGGCGTCAGTGGCCATCGTCCTCGAGCAGCTGGGCGTAGTCGTCCGGGGAAAGCAGCTCCTTGAGCTGCTCGGGTTCGGACGGCTCGATCACGAAGATCCAGCCTTCGCCGAAGGCGTCCTCGTTGATCGTCTCGGGCTTGTCCGAGAGCGCCGAATTGACCTCGACGATGGTGCCGGCGACCGGCGAGTAGACGTCGGAGGCGGCCTTGACCGACTCGACCACGGCGCTGGCACCGCCCTGCTCGACGGTGTCGCCGACGTTGGGAAGCTCGACATAGACCAGGTCGCCGAGCAGGCCCTGGGCGTGGTCGGAAATACCGACGGTGACGCGGCCGTCGTCTTCGACGCGGGCCCACTCGTGGGACTTGAGGAACTTCAGGTCGCCGGGAATCTCGCTCATGGTCTGGGCCTCGGATCTGGGGGGCAGCGGGGGTGGGCGTTAGTTTAAACGCGGCCGGGGCGACATGGCACCCGGCCGGGCGAATCAGTCCAGCACGCCCGGCTGGGCAACGCCGTCGCGCACGAACGGGTACTTCACCACGCGCACCGGCAGCTGCCGGCCGCGGATGTCGACGCTGACCGCCCCCAGCGAGCCGGCCGGCACCCGCGCCAGCGCGATCGCCTTGCCCAGGGTCGGCGAGAAGGTGCCCGACAACACTTCACCCTGGCCGGCGTCGGTAAGCACGGACTGGCCATGGCGCAGCACGCCCTTTTCGTCCAGCACCAGGCCGACGATCCGCCGCGGCACGCCGGCCGCCTTCTGCGCCTCGAGCGCGGCGCGGCCGTTGAAGTCGCGACCCTCGTCCAGCGACACCGTCCAGGCGAGCCCGGCTTCGTAGGGCGTGACCGACTCGTCCATGTCCTGGCCGTAGAGGGCCATGCCTGCTTCCAGGCGGAGCGTGTCGCGCGCGCCCAGGCCGGCCGGCTTCACACCGGCCTCGAGCAGGCGGCTCCAGAAGTCCACCGCCATCGACTCGGGCACGATCACCTCGAAACCGTCCTCGCCGGTGTAACCGGTGCGGGCGACGAACAGGCCGTCGGCCTCGCAGGCGACGAACTTGCCGAGCTTGCCGGCGGCGTCGGCCGCCTCCGGCGAGAGCAGGCCCAGCACCTTCTCGCGCGCCCTGGGTCCCTGCACGGCGATGATCGCCAGGTCGCGGCGCTCGGTGACGTGCAGGCCGAAGGGTGCCGCCTGGGCGGTGATCCAGGCGATGTCCTTGTCGCGGGTGCCGGCATTGACCACCAGGCGGAAGAAGTCCTCGGCCAGGTAATAGACGATCAGGTCGTCGATCACGCCGCCCTTGTCGTCAAGCATGCAGGCATACAGCGCCTTGCCGGGCGCCTTGAGCTTGTCCACCGAGTTGGCCACCAGCTTGCGCAGGAAGGGCCGCGCCTGGTCGCCGCGCAGGTCGAGCACGGTCATGTGCGAGACGTCGAACATGCCGGCGTCGCGGCGCACCTGGTGGTGTTCCTCGATCTGCGAACCGTAGTTGATCGGCATGTCCCAGCCGCCGAAGTCCACCATCTTGGCGCCCAGCGCCCGGTGGGTGTCATTGAGAACGGTCTTCTTGCTCATCGCCTGCCCTGCTGGCCCGGTGGAAGCGGCGATTATCGCAGACCGGGGCCGGTCACCGCTGCTGCCTGACCAGCCACCAGACCGGCAGCAGGCCGACCAGGCACAGCCACAGCGCCGGCCACGCCGCCTGCATCCAAAGGCCTTCGCTGGTGTAGGCGTGGATCTTCACCGCCAGGGTGTCCCAGCCGAAAGGCCGGAGCATCAGGGTGGCCGGCAGTTCCTTCACCACCTCGACCAGCACCAGCAGGCCCGCCGCGACCAGGCCGGGACGGAGCAGCGGAAACACCACCCGGTGCAGCCGCTGCCATGGCGACGCCCCAAGCAGGCGCGCCGAGTCGAGCAGGGAAGGCCGCAGGGTGTGGAAGGCGGCGTCGATGGTTTCGTGGCCCACCCGGAAGAAGCGCGCGCACAGCGCGACCAGCACCGCCAGCACCGAAGAGCTGAGCGCCAGCGTGCCCAGCCAGGGCAGCGAACGTTCGGCGGCGACCAGCAGCCACATCGCACCGACCGCGAGCACGGTGCCGGGCACCGCGTAACCCAGGCCGGCAACGAAGGCCGCCGAGCGCACGCCGCGGTCGTTGCCGCTGCGCCGGGACAGGATCGCGAACACCAGCGCGAGCAGCAGCACCACCACCGCCGCCATTACGGCCAGCAGCGCGGTATTGACCGCCGCTTCGCCGACGTCGGGCAGGGAGTCGCGCACCGCCCAGGACCAGGCCAGCAGCTGCGCCACCGGGACCACGAATCCCAGGCCGACGGTGGTCGCGGCGGCGGCCGTGACTGCCCATCCCCGCCATCCGTGCAGCGGGCGGCGTGCGGGAGGCATCAGTTGCCTGTTGGCGTGACTGGCGCGGCCGCGGGTCCAGCGCTCGAGCAGCAGCACCAGCACGACCAGGCCGATCACCCCGCAGGCCAGCTGCGCCGCCGCCGGCAACGAGTAAAGGCCGAACCAGGTCTTGTAGATGGCGGTGCTGAAGGTATCGACGCCCAGGATGCTGACCGCGCCGAAGTCGGCCAGCGCCTCAAGCAAGACGAGCGACAGGCCGGCGGCCCAGGCCGGGCGCGCCATCGGCAGCGCCGCGCGGAAGAAGGCGGATACCGGACCGTGTCCCAGGGAGCGTGCCGCGTCCATCGCGGCGCTGCCCTGGCGCAGGAAGGCCGCGCGCACGACCAGGAACACATAGGGATAAAGAACGAGTCCCAGCACCATCGCCGCACCCGGCACGCTGCGCAATTCGGGAAAGGATGCCGGCGGCAGGCCGAGCGCCC
>CAXAYM010000109.1:0-7102 GCA_963973175.1 uncultured Arenimonas sp. | reverse complement strand
GTGCCTGGACGCCGACGAACGCGTGGACGAGACCCTGCGCGCCAGCATCCTGGCCGAGCAGGCGCTGGGATTCGAGCACGCCGCGGGGTACCGCTTCGCGCGGCTCAACAATTATTTCGGGCGTTTCCTGCGCCACGGCAACGCCTATCCGGACCGCGTGCTGCGATTGTTCGATCGGCGCCGCGGCGGCTGGCGCGGCACCCGCGAGGTGCACGAAGCGGCCAGCGTCGATGGCCCGGTGCGCACGCTGCGGGGTGACCTGCTGCATTTCCCCTACCGGTCGCTGGAACAGCAGCTGGCCAAGACCCAGCGGTATGCACGCATGATGGCCGAGCATGATTTCAAGCGCGGCCGTCGCGCCAGCCTCGTCGGCCTGGTGCTGTCGCCGGCCTGGCGCTTCTGGCGCGGCTACCTCCTGCGCGCGGGATTCCTCGATGGCTGGCACGGCCTGGTCTACGCCTATGTGCGCGCCAACTACGTGCGCCAGAAGACCATCATGCTCTGGATGCTCCAGCGCAAGCAGCCGGTGGTCGATCCACCGCGCGGGGACCGCTGAGCCATGTGCGGCATCGCCGGCACCTGGTTCCCGGGCGCGCGCGACGACGCGTCGCTGCATGCGCTGGGCGCCCGCCAGGGCGAAGCCATCGCCCACCGTGGTCCCGACGACGCCGGCACCTGGGCCGATCCCGGCGCCGGGCTGGTGCTCTCGCACCGTCGGCTTTCGATCCTGGACCTGAGCGCCGAAGGCCACCAGCCGATGCTGTCGCGCGACGGCCGTTGGGCCCTGATCTTCAACGGCGAGATCTACAACCACGGCGCCCTGCGCGCCGAGCTGGCGACGCTGGGCCACCGTTTCCGCGGCCACTCGGACACCGAGATCCTGCTGGCGGCGATCAGCGAGTGGGGCGTCGAACAGGCCCTGCAGCGCGGCAACGGCATGCTGGCGCTGGCCGCCTGGGACCGCAAGCAGCGGCGACTTTGGCTGGCCCGCGACCGGATGGGCAAGAAGCCGCTGTATTACGGCTTCGCCGGCGATGGTGCGCTGGTGTTCGGCAGCGAACTGTCGGCCCTGCGCGCGCATCCGGCGCTGGAAACCAAGGTCGATCCCGATGCCCTGGCGCTGCTGCTGCGGCTGGACTACATCCCCGCCCCGTGGTCAATCCTGCGCGGCGTGCACAAGCTGCCCGCCGGCTGCCTGTTGAGCCTGGACACCGCGGCGCTGCAGGCCGGCGCCTCCGCGCTGGACCCGGTGGCCACGCCGCGTCGCTGGTGGGATTCGCTGGCTGCGCAGCGCGAGGCGATCGCGCATGGTTTCGCCGGCGGCGACCAGGAAGCGCTCGACACCCTGGACGTGCTGCTGCGCGAAGCGACGGCGATGCGCATGGAGGCCGACGTTCCGTTGGGCGCCTTCCTCTCGGGTGGCACCGATTCCTCGCTGGTGACGGCGATGATGCAGGC
The DNA here is from genome assembly GCA_963973175.1 of uncultured Arenimonas sp. Taxonomy (GTDB): domain Bacteria; phylum Pseudomonadota; class Gammaproteobacteria; order Xanthomonadales; family Xanthomonadaceae; genus Arenimonas. The sequence goes on along the minus strand of CAXAYM010000109.1, from coordinate 5,644 downwards.
GCAGTCGGCCCAGCCGGTGCGCAGCTTTTCGATCGGCTTCGACAACCTTCGCCACGATGAAAGCGCGCACGCCGCCCGCGTCGCCGCGCACCTGGGCACCCAGCACACGGAACTGCGCGTCGATGGCCAGGCGGCGCTGGACCTGGTGCCCTCGCTGCCCGATATCTTCGACGAGCCCTTCGCCGACTCCTCGCAGGTGCCCACCGCCCTGCTGTGCGCGCTGACCCGCAAGCACGTGACGGTGGCGCTGTCGGGTGACGGCGGCGACGAGCTGTTCTTCGGCTATTCGCGCTACGCCCGCACCCTGCGCAACAACGCCTGGCTAGGCAAACTGCCGCGCGCGATGCTGGCCAACCGCGTGCGCGAACCCGGAGAGGCCTCCCGCATCGGCGGCCTGGCCGCGCTGCGCGCCGAGCTGCGCGCGGGTGACCTGCAGGGCCTGGCGCGCCATCGCGTCTCCCGCTGGCGCACGCCGGAAGCCGTGGTGATCGGCGCCCGCCGGCTCAGGACCGCCTACGACGACCCGGCCGCGCTGCCCGGCGTCGGCACGCCCGGCGACGCGCTGATGGCGATGGACATGGCCTGTTACCTGCCGGAAGACATCCTCACCAAGGTCGACCGCGCGTCGATGGCCGCGTCCCTGGAAGCACGCGCGCCGCTGCTGGACTGGCGCGTGGCCAGCTTCGCCTGGACCCTGCCGATGGCGATGAAGTGGCGCCGCGGCGAACTCAAGTGGCTGCCCAAGCAGCTGCTGCTGCGGTACCTGCCCAAACCCCTGGTGCAACACCCGAAAACCGGCTTCGGTGCACCGGTGGGCGACTGGCTGCGAGGCCCGCTGCGTGAGTGGGCCGAGGCCCAGCTTTCGGAAAGCCGGCTGCGCGAGGAAGGCCATTTCGATCCGGCGCCGATCCGCCGCATCTGGCAATCCTTCCTGCACGGCGAGCGCAAATGGCACACGCACCTGTGGGGCGTACTGATGTTCCAGGCCTGGCGCGAGAAACTCTGAGCCCGTCTCAGCGGGTGGGCGCCTCGTACATCCGGTAGCCCGCGTCCGCCATGCCCAGGCCTTCGTAGGTTTTCTGCGCGATGCTGTTGTCGCGCTCGACGTACAGGCGCAGGCCGCAGACGTCCGGCCTGGCCTTAGCCCGTTCGAACACGTGCCTGTACAGCGCGGCGTAGCAGCCGCGCCGACGCTGGGCCGGATCCACGTAAACGCTCTGGATCCACCACCAGTCGCCGTTGCGCCAGTCGCTCCACTCGTAGGTGAGCATCAGCGTGCCAGCCGGCTCGCCGCCGGATTCGGCAACGAAATAAGCGCCGCGACCCGGCTGGGCCAGCACCGCGCGGATGCCGGCCTCGACGGTGCCGGGGTCGAGCGCCTTGTGTTCGGTTTCCCAGGCCATGGCCACGGCCCAGTCGCGCAGGCGGGCGACGTCACCGTCGCCCGCCGCGCGGATCCGCCAGGACCCGTCGGTCACGAAGCAGGGCCCTGGTAATCAGGCGCCGGCTGCACCAGCTCGACCACGCCGCAGGCGATGCGCGCGCCGGCGTTGCCGGTGGGCTGGGTGGCGTAGTCGTCGGCCTGGGCGTGCACGATCACCGCGCGGCCGACCACGTCGTGGCTGGCGTCACCGTCGATCTGCAGGCCGTCCAGGCGAACGTCGACCTGGCCGATGCCATCCTCGCCCGCGGTCAGGTTCGGCATGTCGCCGGCGTGGTGCGGGCCGTCGGTGCGGCGATCGCCGTGCTGCATCTGGTCGGGGTTGAAATGGCCGCCGGCGCTGGTGGCATCCGGCGCGCTGCAGTCACCGGTCTCGTGCAGATGGAAGCCATGCACGCTGCCCGGCGCGAGGCCGCGCACTTCGCCATGCAGCCGCAGGGCGTCGCCATCGGGGTCGAACACGAGTTCGCCGCTGACGCCACTGCCCTGGACTTCGGCCAGGACGACGCGGGCCTGTGCGGCCAGGGCGATGCCGCCCGCGGCGCCGTCGTCGGCGGCGGGCTCCAGCGCTTCGGGGGCGGCGGCAGGCGCCGGCGTCGGCACCTCGGGTTCGGGCTCAGCAGCGCAGCCGGCCAGGCCAAGGGCCAGGGCCAGGGCGGCAGCGAGAACGGTCGTCATCGTCTTCATGGGAAAGACTCCTTGGCTTACGGAATTGATCATGCAGGGTGGACGGTGGCGGCTTAACGTTTAGTCAAGGCGAGCGCTTGGCCTTGCCCCGGCGCGGCCGCGCACCCAGCTTGCGGGTAACGGTATTGCGGCCCATGCCCAGCACTTCCGCGGCGTTCTGGCGATGGCCACCGGTGTGTTCCAGCGCGGTTTCGAGCAGGACCTGGTCGAAGGCCTCGCGCAGCGGCGCGTGCAGTCCGGTTTCGCCGCGGTCCAGGCGCATGCGCACCTCCGAGGCCAGGGCCTGCTGCCAGGCCGGCGGGCCGGGCGCTTCATCACGCGCCATGGCCTTGGCCAGGTCGCGCGGGGTGATGGTGTCGCCGGGTGCGAGCACGGCCAGGCGCCAGCAAAGGTTTTCAAGTTCACGCACGTTGCCGGGCCAGTCGTATTTGAGCAGCCGTTCCTTCGCGGCGGCGTCGAAACGTTTGGCCGGCGCGTCCAGCTCGTCGCCAGCCTGGGCCAGGAAGCGCGCGGCCAGCGCCGGCACGTCGGCCTTGCGTTCGCGCAGCGGTGGCAGGCGCAGGCGCACGACGTCGAGGCGGTGCAGCAGGTCGGCGCGGAAACCGCCGTCGCGCACCTTCGCCTCCAGGTCCTGGTGGGTGGCGGCGATCACGCGCACGTCCACCTTGATCAGCTCGCGGCCACCGACGCGGTAGAACTCGCCCTCGGCCAGCACGCGCAGCAGGCGCGTCTGCAGGTTGGCCGGCATGTCGCCGATCTCGTCGAGGAACAGCGTGCCACCGTGGGCCTGTTCGAAGCGGCCGACGTGGCGTTTGCTGGCGCCGGTGAAGGCGCCGGCTTCGTGGCCGAACAGCTCGCTTTCAAGCAGCTCGGCGGGAATCGCGGCGGTGTTCAGCGCCAGGTAGGGCCCTCGTGCGCGCGGCGATTCCCGGTGCAGCGCGCGCGCCACCAGCTCCTTGCCGGTGCCGGTTTCGCCGGTGATCAGCACCGACAGCGGTGCCTGCGCAAGGCGGCCGATGGCGCGGAAGAGCTCGCGCATGGCCGGCGTATCGCCGATCAGTTCGTCGCCGGTGGCCATGGCTTCCTCCACGGCGGGCCCGGCATCCGCCGGGGGCAGCGCACGCTCCACCAGCGCCACGGCCTCGTCGAGGTCGAACGGTTTGGAAAGGAATTCGTGGGCACCGCCGCGGAAGGCGCCGGCGGTGCTGGCGATATCGGTGTAGGCCGACATCACCACCACCGGCAGCTCCGGCTGCTGCGCTTTCAGCTGGTCCAGGAAAGCGAGGCCATCAAGACCCGGCATGCGCACGTCGGTGAACACCAGGTCGGGCCGTTCGCCATCGGCCAGGGCCGCCAGCGCCTCGCGCGCGCCCTCGAAGGCCGACACCTTGTGGCCGGCGTCGCGCAGCGCCTGCACCAGCACGAAACGAACCGTGCGGTCGTCATCAATGACCCAGAGGTGGGCGGTCGGGGAGCTCACGCGCCCAGTTTGCACCATTCCGGTGCATCCTGCCGGTATCGGTCACCGCCCATCCGGAAAACAGAAGACCTCGATCGTCCAACGGGACGTCCCTTTTGGGCTAGGCTCGGTGCACGCCCCCGCCAAGGTCGCGCCTTGGACAGCCGTTTCCGCTACCGCGCCATCCTCAGCTACAGCCACGCCGACAAGGCCTGGGCCGACTGGCTGCACCGCAGGCTGGAGACCTACCGGCTGCCCTCCGCCCTGGTTGGCCGCGAAGGCCCTTTCGGGCCGATACCTGCCCGGCTTGCGCCAATCTTCCGCGATCGCGAGGAACTGGCCGCCGCAACCGACCTTTCGACCGAGATCAATGCCGCGCTGGCGCAATCGATGTTCCTGGTCGTGGTCTGCTCGCCGGCGGCGGCCGGTTCCCGCTGGGTCAACGAGGAAATCGCCGTCTTCAAGCGCCTGCACGGCGAGGAGCGCGTGCGCGCGATCGTCGTCGATGGTGAGCCGCTCTCGGGGGACCCGGCCACCGAGTGTTTCCCCGCGTCGTTGCGCCTGCGTTTCGACGCACGCGGCGAGCGCACGTCCGAGCCCGCCGAGCCGATCGCAGCCGATGCGCGCCGCCAGGGCGACGGCCGCAAGCTCGCATTCCTGAAGCTCGTCGCGGGCCTTTCCGGCGTTCGCCTGGACGAACTGGTCCGGCGCGAGCAAAAGCGCAGGAACACCCGGCTTGTCGCGCTTTCGGCCGCCCTTGCCGCGCTGGTGGTGGTGCTGTCGGTCCTGACCTGGGATGCGCTGCGCCAGCGCAACGCCGCCCGCCTGGCACAGGCCGAGGCGCAGTTCCAGCGCGACGAGGCGCAGGGCCTGGTCGAGTTCATGCTCACCGACCTTCGCCAGCGCCTGGATGCCGTGGGCCGGCTGGACGTGCTGGAGGCGGTCGGCGAACGACTTTCCGCCAGCTACGCCCGCCAGGATCTTTCCCGGCTCGATGCCGATGCACTGGGTCGTCGCGCGCGGGTCCAACTGCTCCTGGGCGAGATAGAAAGCACCCGCGGCAATCTAGATGCCGCGCTTTCGCAGTACCGGCAGGCCGCGGCAACCACGGGCGAGTTGCTCGCGCGCGAACCGGACGCCCCGCAGCGAATCTACGACCATGCGCAGTCGGTGTTCTGGGTCGGCCAGGTGGCCTGGCAGCGCGGCGAGGCGGATGTCGCCAGGCAGCACTTCACGCAGTACCACGACCATGCACGCCAGCTGGTCGAACTCGACCCGGGCAATGCCGACTGGCAAATGGAGCTCAATTACGGCCTGAGCAACCTTGGCACCCTTGCCATGGATCGTGGCGATGCCGTCGCGGCGGAGCGGCATTTCAGGGAGGCATTCGAGATCGCCCGGGCGCTTTCGGATGCAGGGCCGGACGATGCCGACCGGATGATAACCACCGGCACCTCGCTGGCCTGGCTGGCCGACGCGCTGTTGCGCCAGGGCAAGCTGGGGGCGGCCGCTGGATTACGGGAGGACGAAATCGCGCTTTACGAGCGCTGGCTGGCCGGACATCCGGCCGATGCCAACGTGCGCCAGCTTCTGGTGGATGCCCGATCCCGGGTGGCGCAGATCCACCTCGGTCTGGGCCGGCCCGATCAGGCCCGCGACGATGCCTCGCTGGCCACGGCGCTCGCGGACGGCCTGCTTGCCGGCGACCCGGAGAACATCGAATGGGTGGACCGCGCCTCGCTGGCGCACGCCGTCGCGGGCGAGGCCTATCTCCACCTGGGCATGCACGACCTGGCCCGGGCCTCGCTGCAGCGGGCGATCGGGATCGCCGAGGATTTCGTCGCCGGCAAGGGTGGGCTCGAGCGCTCGCGCAGCCTGACGAGCACCCAACCGCGCCTCGTGCTGGCGGCGCTGCATGCACGGGAAGGCCGCACCACCGAGGCGCGGTCGCTATACGCGGACATAGCGACCCGCTACCGCGACGACCAGGCCGCGGGCAACCGCCTGTACCCCGTCGCCCGGCGTCGTTTTGCCGAAGCGCTGGCGGGACAGGTCCG
>CAXAYM010000108.1:0-7107 GCA_963973175.1 uncultured Arenimonas sp. | reverse complement strand
CCGGCCAGGCCGCAGCGCCGGCATCACGACCGGCGACGCCGGAGATCCCGCGCCCGATTTCGCCCTTCCCGCCCCGACCGGGTGCCACGGCGCCGCGACCGTCGCCGGCGTATCCGGCACGCGAACCCGCGCCGGCCCCGGCGGCCCCCCGGGCACCGCAACCACCGGCGCCAGCCCCCTCGCGCCCTGCAGCCGCCGCGCCGCGCGCCGAGCCGATGTCGGCCGAACTGCGCGGCGACGCCCCGGCGGCACCGCCGCCGGTGCTGGCCAATGAAGTGGTGGACGAACTGCGCGCCGTGATGGGCGACGAATACCTGAGCCTGGTGCGGCTGTTCCTGGAGGACGCGCCCAAGCACGTGCGCACGCTGGAAGCCGCGGCGTCTGCCGGCGACATGCCGGCGATGGTGGCGCCGGCGCATACCCTGAAATCAGCCAGCGCCAACCTGGGCGCGATGGCCCTGTCGGCCGCGGCCAAGCGCATCGAGCTCGGCGCCCGCCAGGGCGTGCTGCCCCGGCCGGCGGTGGCGGTGGCGGTGCTGGAGAGCGAGTTCCGGCGCGCGGCGCTGGCCCTCAACGCCCTGCTGAAATAGGGGGCAGCCTCAGCTGCCCATCTTGGACTGCAGGTAGTTCTGCTCGCCGACGCGGCCCATCAGCTCAAGCTGGGTTTCCAGCCAGTCGATGTGCTCTTCCTCGGACTCGAGGATGTCGGCCAGAACCTTGCGCGAGATGTAATCACCGACGCTTTCGCAGTGCGCGATGCCGGCCTTGAGGTCGGGCACGGCGTCGTGCTCGAGCTTGAGGTCGCACTCCAGCGCTTCCTTCGGCGTCTGGCCGATGCGCAGCTTGCCCAGGTTCTGCAGGTTGGGCAGGCCGTCAAGGAACAGGATGCGTTCGATGAGCATGTCGGCATGCTTCATCTCGTCGATCGATTCCTTGTACTCGTGCTCGCCCAGCTCCTTCAGGCCCCAGTTGTTGAACATGCGGGCGTGCAGGAAATACTGGTTGATCGCGATGAGTTCGTTGTAGAGCGCTTTGTTCAGGTGCTCGATGACCTTGGCGTCGCCTTTCATGGCTGGCCTCCTGTTCCGTGGGTGCGACGGGCAGACTAACGCGTCGCGCCGGGTGATGCCGGAACGGGAATGCTTAGCGTTTTCACCCTCACCGGGCTACTTGTGGGAGGGACTTCAGTCCCGATGGCATCAAGCCGCGGCAGCGAATACCGGAAGCGGAAACGGCTTCGGCGCACTGGCTTCGCTCAGGATTTCCGCAGCGAGATCCCCGCAGCTGCCGCAGCCGCTTCCCAGCCCCGTGCGCATGGTCAACTCGGACACGGTCGAACACCCGGCTTCGGCAGCCCGGCGGATGTCGTGGTCGGTGACTCCGTGGCAGAGGCAGACGTACATGGCGTACGGTCCATGAATGGGAACGGTTCGCATTTCACCCCAAATGCGAATCATTGTCAACCGCTTCCCGGCACCTTTGCAGGAGCGCCTTCAGGCGCGAAGTCCTACCGGCGCCTCCCTCCACCCGCCGCCACCAAGGCCCGCACCGTCTCACCCGCCGGCGGGACAGCCATTTCCCCGGCCACTTCGCGGGCATGCGGCGCCAGGTGCTCCAGCGCCCGCACGTAAACCTCGCGCTTGAAGCTGACCACGTGCTTGGCCGGGTACCAGAAGTCCACCCAGCGCCAGGAGTCGAACTCGGGCTTTTCCGTGAGATCCAGCCGCAGGTCGGCTTCCTGGCCCACCAGCTTGAGCAGGAACCAGACCTGCTTCTGGCCGATGCACACGGGCCGGTTGCCCCGGCGGATGCAGCGCCGCGGCAGCCGGTACCGCAGCCAGCCGGGCGTCGCGCCCAGGACTTCGACATGTTCGGGGGCCAGGCCCACCTCTTCGCGCAGCTCGCGGTACATGGCCTCGAGCGGCGTCTCGTCGGTGTTCATGCCGCCCTGCGGGAATTGCCAACCGTCACGGTTGACCCGCCGGGCCCAGAACAGCCGGCCGTCGCCGTGCATAAGCACGATGCCCACGTTGGGGCGAAAACCGTCCGGATCGACCACGGGACGGACTCCAGAAAATCTACTGGGGCCAGACTGCCACAGCGCGCGGAGGCCCCACAAGCTGCGGTCCGCGTGCGGGCTTGCGATAGCATCGGGCAACCGGCATTCGCCGCCACGAGAGGCCAAGGCCCGTGACGAACGACCCCGCCCCGCTGCCGCGCCCGGCCGAACCCACCGGTTCGGATGCCCTGGCCGCCCTGGCCCGCACCGAGAAGCGCATGGTCCGGCTGACCTTCTGGCAGACCATGCTTTCCGTGGCTGGCGCGCTGATCGCCATCCTGGCGCTGTTCGCGACCCTGCGCGAATCGGAGGAAGTGCGGCGCCAGACGGCGGCTGCCGTCTGGCCCTACGTGCAGGTGCAGATGAACGACTTCGACCTGGGCGACGAGGCCGCGCTGTCGCTGTCGTTCACCAATACCGGCGTGGGCCCGGCCAAGGTGCGCAACCTGCGCATGGAAATCGACGGCCAGCCGGTGCCGGACTGGGAAGGCCTGCTGGCCCGCCTGGACCAGCCCGCCGACAGCCCCTACGGCCGCGATTTCATCAGCCACCGGGTGCTGGCGCCGGGCGAAACCGTGCAGGTGTTCAGCACCCGACATCCGCCCCTGGTGCGGGCGCTGCAGGCGGCCATCAGGCGGGAAGGCACGGTATTGAGCCTTTGCTACTGCTCGATCTTCGACGAGTGCTGGCTGGCGCGCAGCGACGCGGAACGGTCCGACCCGGCGCCGGTGGCTGCCTGCCCTGCCCCGGGGCCCGGCGAATTCGCGGGCTGATGGCCACAGGCCGGATTTGACAGCCGGGGCCTGACGCCCCAAAATTCGCGGCCCTATCCGCAACGGATAGCGGCCGATGGCTATGTAGCTCAGCCGGTTAGAGCACGTCACTCATAATGACGGGGTCGGTGGTTCGAGTCCACCCATAGCCACCATCACTAAACCCGCATTTTTGCGGGTTTTTTTGTGGTCGACCCACTGGCTCGCGGATGCGGCCTAAACGCTTCGGCCCGTTTCGCAGCTCACCGCGAACGACGCCGCATCCACGCCGTCCCGGAGCGAGAGCACGGATACGACGCACTTGTCGCCGGATCGACGAACAAAGGGAAGCGACCCTCCCGGTCGGACGAACTGCGACCGGCTCTGTCCCGCGGAGTCTGGCGTCGAAAGGGTCACCCATACGCCGCTATCGGTGATGTTGTTGACGCCCAGGACCGTCCCGGGATCGAGCTGCATCGACTCCTGCTCGGAAAGCAGTGCGTCGTAGCCACCCGTGACCTTGCCGGCACCACTCAGTGCCAGCCGCAGCTTTTCGTTCTCCTGCTGGGCCAGCCGGAGCTTGTCCAGGTTGGCGTTGGACAGCCGCTCGAGGGCTCGGACGGCGTCTTTCGCTTCTCCCAGCCCGGCCCCCTGGATGTCGCCCCTCAGTCCATCGAGCGAGGCGCGCAAGGCCTCGAACTCTTCTTTCTGCTGGGTGGCGATGCGGTCAATCGCGGTGTCTTCGTCGATGATCTTGCTCTTGGCCCAGACATAACCATCCTGTCCGATCCAGCCAAGCACGATGAAAACCATGGACACAAACATGCTCTGGTACGGGGCGTCGCGAGCCTTCTGTGCCAACTCCCGGGTATTGCCCAGCCACTGGCCGAAACGCTGGCTGGTACGCGACAACAGGCCCGGCTTCCGGACCTCGCCGGAGGCCGGTGTGCTTTCCTGCTCCATGGGTTCCCCTCCCCTTTGACTGTCAGGAAGCTAGCACGGCCCGGGTGCCGGTAGCTTTCGGCGGTAGAGCGATTTTTTCTCGGGCTGAAGTAGCCAGGGAGCGAAGGAAAGCCAGCGTCTCCGGATCAGTCGACGTAACGAAACACCCCTTCATGCCCCGGGTCATCAGGGTCCGGTAGGTGTTGCGAATGATCCGGTCCACGCGACCCAGGGAAGAGGGGTCCCGCCGTGCCGCCGCTTTCCAGCCCCGGATGGAGCGGTCCATCCGGGAGCGCTCCCGGGGCCGGCTGATGAACCGGCCGTCCCGTACAACGAGATCCGGCCCCAGGATGACCCCGATGTAATCGACCTCCAGCCCTTGGCACGTGTGGATGCAGCCCACCTGTTCGACGGACTCCGGCGCGATGATCCACAGGCTGCCGTCGCTGCCCAGGTTCCACTGGCGCCGGTAGCCCTCTTCGGGAATGACGATGTCCCAGGCATCCGGATTGCGCTTGCTGTTCCAGTCCCAGCAATAACCGGCCACAACGCGCGCCCGGTTGGCCGGGCGGTTCAGCACTTCGATGCGTTCGTGCAACTCGGTTGCCGTGTCGACAACCTGGAAATCGAAGGCCCCATGGTCGAAATCGACGTTCGCCGTCTCCCGAATCCCCAGAAGTGAATCGAGCCAGGCCAGGTAGCCGTCCGAGCCGGCGCAACGGAACTGGGACGGCAAATCGAGTCGTGTCAGCTTCGCGCCCAGGGACTCCGCCCATTTCGCAATCTCGTTACTGTGGCCGACGTCGGCCAGGGTCACCTGCTGCGCGTCGTCCACGAAGAAGGCGCTGCAGCGCGCCGCTTCGATGATTTCCTTGACCTGATGTTCGCCCAGGTTGCCGTAAAGCCCGGAACGCTCGTTCAGGCGATGGGCCTCGTCCACCACCAGCACGTCAAAGGCGTTCTTTTCCTTGTCGAAGAACGTGCCCGATCCACCAAACAGCGCGCTCACTTCTACCCGGCGGCGCTTTCCGCGCAGCTTTTCGGCGTACACCGACCGCGGGGCTGCGTTCTTGGAAACGTACTTCACCAGCTTCCGCCGGCGCGTAAGCTCGGCCAGCAGGTTCACGGCGACCACGGACTTGCCAGTGCCGGGGCCGCCTTCGATCAGTACAACTTGTTTGGCTCCCTTCTCCGCCTCGTCGGCCAGGGAAAGCACGGTTTCATAGGCGAGCTTCTGTTCGTCCACCAGCACGAACTCCGGCTGGTCGGCCAGCATCCCGGCGACTGCGTCGGCAAGCTGGCGGGAGGGCCGAACCCGTCCGTTCTCGATCTGGTAGAGGAGTGCGGCCTTGTCACCGCGACTGATATGCCGGCGAATGAAATCGCGCAACTTCTCCTGCTCGTCCTCGCCACGAAGGAATAATGGCGCCCTGTGCAGGTAATCGGCATACCTGGCGTCGTCTATCACTCCATCACGGCGGTAGTTGTGCAGGTAGGCGCATGGGCGCAGGCGTATGTCACCCTCGTAGATCGCTTCGTTGAAACCTTCCAGCAGCGCGGCATAGGACCAGGCCTGGTAGCTCGGATGTGGGCCCTCGCGTTCATGAGCGCCGCCACGCTGGGCCCAGACAATGCCGTCCTTGTCGCTGACCCGGGAGTTCGACCACTGTTTCAGCTCGACGATGACCAAGTGCGGCGCATCATCCTGGTCGCGCCCGGTCAGCAGCATGTCGATGCGCTTGGCACTCTGCGGGATCTGGTACTCCACCCCGACGCCCATGTCGTCCGGTAGCGTTGGGCTACGCAGCACCTTGGCCATCTCACCCAGCGACTCACGCCACGAACGCTGTTCGCCCTGCCCGGCGTACCTACCGGTGGACTTGAGGAAGGCATCGGCAATGCGCTCCTCAATCCAGCCGTCGGCGTGCCCCAGGAACTGCGCCTTCGTGCCGCTGTAAATAATCATCCCCCACCCATCCCCTGCCAGTCCTCGCACCAGCCTACTTCACGACACACCCCGCGAACCGCCCGTCCAGCTGGTGCTGCACCATCCGCCAATGTTCCAGGCAGAACTGGTCGCGTCCCATTCGAATCGCCGCAAGGTGCGTTTCGCCATTCGTGTTGATCTGGAAGTTCAATTTGCCGCGGAAGTCGTCAAGCGCCGCCTTGAACCGGCGGCCGGTGTCCGGGTCGATCGAAGTGATGCACGGCGACGCCTCGGCCTGCAGCTTTTCCAGCAACACGGCGCAGTTCTTTCCCATGCCCTCGGTGGCGGCGCTCACTTGCCGCCTCGGTTCGGTTGAGTCGTCCTTGAAGCGCGTCTCGCCGCCGACCCAGGTGTTGGTGCCCCCGGGGAACTGGCGTGACTCGGTGAATTCTTGCTCGAAGGCGATGCGATAGGGCTGGTGCCACGCGGCGGGGTGGCCGAAGTCCGGCAGGCAGTCGGCTTCGTGGCGCATCAGGGCGCGGCGGCCCTCGCCGCCAATCTCCGGCAGGGCTTCGGCCGGTGAAACGCTGACGATGGTGCAGCCCTTGTAAGGAGTGGCCAGCTCTGGCCCGGGCAGGGGGCCGGCGACGAACGGAATCGCGTCCGACCCGCAGGACGCGACGCCCGCCAGGCCCAGCAGCCAGGCGTGTCGCCACGCCCGTCGGGAAGAGGTCTGGTTCAACAGGGACTCCATCGGTTCTTCAGAAGCTTGCCGTGAACTATCACCGAATCCCGCCGCAGCGGGAAGCCGACCGCCCCCGCCGCCATCCGGAGACGCCGGATACGACCGTTCGTCGGCTGGTGTTTGCGCAGTTTGCCCCGGGGAAGGTTCCTGAGCCCGGCCGGGCCCCTGCCCGTCGCACCGGGCGCGCTTGAAAATACGGCTTGTTTTCAGCGGTTTCCCTGCGCCGGCTCATCGCCCCGGCACGCCCCGGCCGTCCATGCGGCGTTGCCGCTTGACGGCCTAATTGCGTAACGCTAGCGTCGCCGGCGTGTCATGCAGATGACCTCTGCGTTACACGTCCGGGTGGCGTGAAACCGTCTGCAGACACGAGAAGCCTTAAGGCTCGCGTTGGCGGGTTGTAGCCCAGGGGACCCGGGGCAGGGATGCAAAACACGGCCGCTTTGCGGCAATCGCTGTTTTCCTTTTTCGGGGATCCACCAACGTGAGCATCAACACTCGCAAGTTCCGTTTGCGCGGTATCGTCGTGGCCACTTCCTTCGCCCTTGCAGCGCAGGCAGCCATGGCCGCAGGCACGCAGCCCGCACCCAAGGTCGACCTGAGCGCGATCGCTTCGGACACCCAGTTCGACCAGTTCATCGTCAAGTACAAGGACGGCACGCCCGAGGCGTCCAACCCGGCCGCG
>CAXAYM010000107.1:0-7114 GCA_963973175.1 uncultured Arenimonas sp. | reverse complement strand
GAGGCATCGGTCGGGCCATCGCACTGGGCGCGGCGGCGCGCGGCGCGACGGTGCTGGCCCTGGGACGCGATGCCCGCAAGCTGGATTCGCTGGCGGCGGAGGCCACTGGTGCCGGGCACATCCAGCCCGTCGCCGTGGACCTTTCGCTGATGCGCGACATCGCGCGCGTGGCCGCTGACATCGCGCGGGCCGGCCCGGTGGACGTGCTGGTGCACAACGTCGGCGTGATGTGCCACGCCCATGAAAAGACGACTGAGGGCCTGGAGCGCGGCTTCGCCACGAACCTGCTCGGCCACTGGGTGCTCGACCAGGGCTTGCGCCGGGGCGGTGCACTGGACGAAGGCAGCGCCATCATTTCCATGAGTTCGGGCGGCATGTACGGCGCCGCGCTGGATCTGGACGCGCTTCAGGCCGCCGACGCCGCATGCCATGACGGCTTCATCGCCTACGCGCAGCACAAGCGCGCGCAGGTCGAACTCACCCAGTACTGGAACAGCCTGGGTCCGGGGCAGCCGCGCGCCTGGGTGATGCATCCGGGCTGGGTGGACACCGATGGCGTGCGCAGCGCCCTGCCCGGTTTCCGTCGGCTGTTCCGCGCCGTGTTACGCCGTGCCGAAGAAGGCGCCGACACCGCGCTGTGGCTGGCCGCGGCGCGGCCCGATACCGGCGAGGGCATCTGGCTGGACCGGCAACGCGACGGCGAGCATGCCTTCGGTTTCACGCGGTCGGGGGCGAAGGCGGGCGAGCTGGTGGCGGCGCTGCGTGCCCTGTCGCCCATCCAGGACCCGCGTCCCGTCGAGCCCGAGCGTCCGCTGCCGGGCGACTGCTGCGACGGCGGCTGCGCGGTCTGCGTGTTCGACAGCTACGCCGAGGACATGGACCACTACCGCGAACAGCTTGCGCAGTGGAAGGCGCGCCATCCCGAGGCGGACTGACCCGGTCCGCGCCGATGGATCGCCAGGTCTGGGTATCAACCCCGGGGCCCGCCCATCACCGGCAGGATCACGCCGCTGATGTACGACGCCGTCACCGGCGACGCGAGGAACACATACGCGGGTGAAACTTCCTCGGGCTGCGCCGGTCGGCCCATGTCGCTGTCCGCACCAAACTCCGCGACGTCGTCGGCACTGCGGTCGGCAGGGTTCAGCGGCGTCCACACGGGACCCGGCGCAACCGCGTTGACACGGATGCCGCGCGGCAGCAGCTGCGTCGCCAGGCTCTTCGTAAATGCATGGATCGCGCCCTTGGTCGCGGCATAGTCGAGCAGCCCGCCACTGCCGAACAATGCCACTTCCGACCCGGTGTTGATGATGCTGGCGCCCGGCTTGAGGTGCGGAAGTGCAGCGCGGGCCATATGGAAGTAGCCGGCGATGTTGGTCTGGAGGGTTTCCTGCAGCTGCTCCTCGCTCAGGTCCTCAAGGCGTTCCACGTGCTGCTGGAAGGCCGCGTTGTTGACCAGGATATCCAGGCCGCCCAGCTGTCTGACCGCCTTCCCGACGGCCTTGCGACAGAAGGCGTCGTCGCGCACGTCACCGGCGTGCAGGTGGCAGGTGCGGCCCTCGGCCTCCACCGCGCGGGCTGTTTCCTGCGCGTCCTTCTTTTCGCTCAGGTAGAACACCGCGACATCCGCGCCTTCGCGCGCGAACAGCACCGCCACGGCGCGACCGATGCCCGAGTCGCCTCCGGTGATGATGGCCTTCATGCCCTTGAGCTTGCCGCTGCCGCGGTAGTCGGGAGCGCGGTAACGCGGCGCCGGGTCCAGTTCCGATTCGCGCCCCGGCTTGGGCAGGCGCTGTGCCGGCTGCGGAGGCTCGGGCTGCCGGCGCGCGCCTGCCTGCACGGCCTTGTCCTTGCCCTGGTCGTCGGGGTTCTTCCGGTTGGCCTTGTCGGCCTGCGACTGGAGCGTGCGCTGGCGCTTGGCCGTTGTCTGGGTCGCGGCGGATTTGCGGGAGGACATCGCGGACTCCTTGTGCCTGTTGTTCGGGGAGTGCTTCCAGCGTGTACGCAGGGCTCGCCGGATGTCTTAGTCGCCGCTAAACGTCGGGATGGCGTTCAGCTGTCGTCGCCGTCTCGGATCGGGACCCGTTTTCGGAGTGATCGGGGATTCGGCGGGACCGCAACCGCACATTGCACGAACCCGGCCGGCGAGCCGGGCCGCCTGGGACCGGTTCGCGGTGGCACACTATCGGCCCCTCCCGAGACCCAGGCCCCGCCATGCGCGTCTGCGTTTATGCCGCCTCCAGCGCCCGCGTGGCGCCCGAATTCCACGCCGCCGCACGCCAGCTCGGCGAAACCCTCGCGGCCGAGGGCTGCAGCATCGTTTACGGCGGTGGCTCCCAGGGCCTGATGGGTTCACTGGCCGACGGGGCGCTGTCCCGGGGCGGCGAGGTGACCGGCATCCTTCCCAAGTTCATGGCCGACCTGGAATGGGGCCATCCGGGCCTGACCCAACTTGAACTGGTGGAGGACATGCGCGAGCGCAAGCACAAGCTGCTCACCGGGTCCGATGCCGTGGTCGCGCTGCCCGGCGGCTGCGGCACCCTCGAGGAACTGTTCGAGGCCATCACGCTCAAGCGTTTGGGCATCTACTTCAGCCCCATCCTGCTGCTCAACGTGCGCGGCTTCTACGCACCGCTGCAGGGTTTCATGGAATCGGTGATCGAAGAGCGCTTCATGAATCCCGAACACGCGGCGATGTGGTCGCTGGTCGATCGCGTCGAAGACGTGTTGCCGACGATCAGGGCGACGCCGCCCTGGCGCGAGGACGCGCGCGACTACGCGGTGGTTCGCTAGGCGATCAGTCGTCGCGCGACGACGAAGGATCGTCGAAGCCGAAACCCGGGCCGGGCATGTCGCCTTCGTCCTCGCCGTCGAGGTGCACGGTTTTCACCGGCGCCGCGGCCGGCATGCGCTTGTTCTTGGGCAGCGGCAGCTTGGCGACCTCGTCGCCGGCGGCCAGCACCAGTTCGCTGCGGCGCTCGTCCGGGATTTCCTGCCAGTGGCAGCCCAGGATCGCGCCTTCCAGCGCGTACAGCAGGTTGAGGCTGGGCTTGAAGCCGGCGCGTTTGACCCGCACGAAGGCCGCCAGCGCGCCCACCGACTCCAGGTCTTCCTGGCTGCGGATGCCGGTCTGCCGCAGCCAGGCGGCGGACTTCGGGCCGATGTTGCGCAGTTTGGTTCCGGTGCTCATGCGGGTCCCTCTTCCGGCGAAATCAGGCCGGTCCCAACGTATCCATGAACGCATTGGCGAGCGATTCAAGGCCAGCTTGGTCGTCCGCGTCGAAGCGATCCGGCACCGGGCTATCGAGGTCGAACACCCCCACCAGCTGGTCGCCGAGGTACAGCGGCACCACCAGTTCGGACCGCGACGCCGCGTCGCAGGGGATGTGCCCCGGGAAGGCTTCGACGTCGGCGATGCGCTGGGTTTGCCGCGTCTGCGCCGCGGTGCCACAGACGCCGCGGCCGAGGGCGATGCGCACGCAGGCCGGGTGGCCCTGGAAGGGCCCGACCACCAGCTCCTTGCCATCGAAGAAATAAAAGCCGACCCAGTTCAGCTGCGGCAGCGCGTGGTAGACCAGCGCCGACAGGTTGGCGGCGTTGGCGATGCGGTCGGTTTCGCCGTGCATCAGGCCACGGGCCTGTTCCAGCAGTTGGGCGTACTGCTCGGGCTTGGAGCCGGTAAGGGCGGACTGCGCGAACATCGGCGCTCCATCGTTGGGGGTCGGGGCGTTATTGTATGGCCTGGCGCGGGGGTGCGCGGAGACGGGCATGCAATGGAGCGTTGAACAACTGGCGGGTTTGCCGCGCGAGGACGGCTTCCGCCTGCGCGGCCAGCAGGTCACGCGGCTGGAGACCTTTGTCGATGCCGCCTTCGCCTTCGCCCTGACCCTGCTGGTGATCTTTTTCGAGACCCTGCCCACCACCTACGACGAACTGCGCGAAGCCCTGCGCCGCGTGCCGACGTTCGTGCTGTGTTTCGTGCTGCTGGCGATGTTCTGGAGCGCGCACAACCGCTGGAGCCGGCGCTTCGGGCTGGACGACTTCGCGTCCACGGTCTGGTCGCTGGGCCTGGTGCTGGTGATGCTGGTCTACGTGTACCCCTTGCGGATGGTGGTTTCCAGCGGACTGTGGCTGGCCACCGGTGGTTTCGTGCCGACCGAACTGGTGCTGACCGGCCCCAGTGCGCCCTACGACCTGATGTGGGCCTTCATCATCTACGGCTTCGGTTTTGGCGCGATGGCCTTCCTGCTTTGGTTGCTCAACCGGCATGCCTTGCGCTGCGCCGATGCCCTGGGCCTGGACGCCTTCGAACGCCATGAGGCCGGGACCGAAAAAGGGGTCCAGGCGATCCTGGCGACCAGCGCGGCGGTGAGCATCGGCGCCAGCTTTGCACTGCTGGCGATGCCACGAGAGAGTTTCACCTATCTGCTCAGTAGCCTGCCGATGTTTGCCTACCCCGCGTTGGGCATCGCCATTCCTGTCTATGGCAAATGGCGCGAGCGCCGGCGCCCGGAGATGCCATGAGCCACGAACGCTTCGACCAGGGCTGCTTCGTCACCGGCACCGACACCGGGGCCGGCAAGACCTTCGCGTCCACCGTGCTGCTGCACGCGATGCGCCGCGATGGCCGTCCCGCCGTGGGCATGAAGCCCGTGGCCAGCGGCTGCGAGCGCGACCACGAAGGCTGGCGCAACGAGGACGCGCTGGCGCTGCTGGCCGCCAGCGACCCGCGCCCGGAGTATCAGCTGGTCAATCCCTACGCCTTGCCGGAACCGACCGCGCCGCAGATCGCCGCCGCGCTGGCCGGCGTGCACGTGGAACTGCCGACCCTGCTCGCCGCGCATGCCGCCCTGGCCGGCCAGGCGGGCGGCCGGGTGCTGGTCGAGGGCGTCGGCGGCTGGCTGGCGCCACTGGCCGACGGCCTTGAGCAGGCGGATCTCGCCCGCGCCCTGGATCTGCCGGTCGTGCTGGTGGTGGGCCTGCGCCTGGGCTGCCTGAACCACGCGCGCTTAACCGCCCGCGCCGTGGAGGCCGACGGCTGCCGGCTGGCGGGCTGGATCGGCAACCAGGTCGAAGCGCCGGGCCCGCATGCCGCGGCCTACCTGGACCTGCTGCGGAACGCCCTGCCGGGTCCCTGTCTCGGGGTACTGCCCTTCGCCCCCGGGGCCGAGCCCGCCGGACTGGCCGCGAAGCTGTCGCTGGGCTGAACCGCCGCCCGGAAAAGGGGCCAAAACCCCCGGAACCAGGCCATCAGTTGGCTTGACAGCGGCGCGTTCAAACCTAGAATGACCGTTCACTCTTTTCCCCTCGCGCCGGCTTGCCGGCCCGCGACCGACCCCGTTTTCCTTTTTCGAGAGGCATCCCATGTTCGCGTCCGCCCGTTCCCGGCGTCCCTTGGCCGCTCCCCTGGCCGTCATCGCCGTCGCCAGCCTGTTGCTGGCCGCGTGCTCCGGCGAGCCCGCCCCCATGCAGATGTCCACGCCCGAAGTCACCGTGGTCACGCTCAAGGCCCAGCCGGTGCCGCTGACCCGCGAACTGGCCGGCCGGACCGTGCCCTTCGTGGTGGCCGAAGTGCGCCCGCAGGCCACCGGCATCGTTGAAAAGCGCCTGTTCGAAGAAGGCAGCCTGGTGAAGGAAGGGCAGGTGCTCTACCAGCTCGACGACGCCACCTACCGCGCTGCCCGCGCCGCCGCCGCCGCCAACCTCGCGCGTGCCCAGGCATCGGCGAAGTCGGCGCGGTTGGCGGCGGAGCGTTCCACCGAACTGGTGGCGCAGAAGCTGGTGGCCCAGCAGGACCACGAGCGCACGATGGCCGCCGCCGCCGAAGCTGCGGCCGATGTCGCCGCCTACCGGGCCGCGCTGCAGTCCGCCGACGTGAACCTGGGCTACACCCGCATCACCGCGCCGATCTCCGGTCGCGCCGGCAAGTCCAGCGTCACCCAGGGCGCGCTGGTCACCGCCAACCAGGAGATGGCGCTGGTGACGGTGCAGCAGCTCGATCCGATCTACGTGGACCTGTCGCAGTCGGCCACCGAGCTGATGCAGCTGCGCAAGGACGTCGAGGCCGGCCGCGTCGAGCAGACCACGGTCGAAGCGAAAATCCTGCTTGAGGACGGCACGCCGTACGAACACGCCGGCGTGCTCGAGTTCACCGACGTCACGGTGGATCCGGGCACCGGCAGCTACGCGCTGCGCGTGCGCGTGCCCAATCCCGACAACCTGCTGCTGCCGGGCATGTACGTGCGCGCCGTGGTCGAGCTGGGCACGCGCCCGGACGGCATCCTGGCCCCGCAGCAGGGCATCAGCCGCGACGCCAAGGGCAATGCCACCGCGCTGGTGGTGACGCCGGAAGGCAAGGTCGAGGCCCGCGTGGTGCAGACCAGCCGGACGGTCGGTGACCAGTGGCTGGTCGACGAAGGTCTTGAAGCGGGCGACCGCGTGATCATCGAAGGCCTGCAGAAGGTCCGGCCGGGCGGCGACGCCACGGTCGTCGAAGCCGGCGCCGCGCCCGCGCCCGAAGCCGCGGCCCCGCCCGCGCCCGCCGAATAAGCCGAGGTCCAGACCATGGCAAGGTTCTTCATCGATCGCCCGATCTTCGCCTGGGTGATCGCCATCATCATCATGCTCGCCGGCGGCCTGGCGCTGACCCAGCTGCCGATCTCGCGCTATCCGACGATCGCGCCGCCGACGATCACCATCAACGCCAGCTACCCGGGCGCCTCGGCGCAGGCCGCGGAAAACTCGGTGACCCAGATCATCGAACAGGCCATGACCGGCCTCGATGGCCTCGACTACCTGTCCTCGACCAGCGACTCCAACGGCTCGGTGTCGGTCACGCTGACCTTCGAAACCGGCACCGATCCGGACATCGCCCAGGTGCAGGTGCAGAACAAGCTGCAGCTGGCCACCTCGCTGCTGCCGGGCATCGTGCAGCAGCAGGGCATCTCGGTGAACAAGGCGTCCAGCGGCTTCCTGCAGGTGCTGGGCTTCGTTTCCGAAGACGGCTCGATGGACCGCAACGACATCTCCGACTACGTGTCGGCCAATGTCGTCGACCCGCTCAGCCGCGTGCCGGGCGTGGGCAGCGTGCAGGTGTTCGGCGGCAAGTACGCCA
>CAXAYM010000106.1:0-7145 GCA_963973175.1 uncultured Arenimonas sp. | reverse complement strand
TCATCTGCGACGACGACGGCCAGATCACCGAAACCCATTCGATTTCGGCCGGCCTCGACTACCCGGGCGTCGGGCCCGAGCACGCCTTCCTCAAGGACAGCGGCCGCGCCGACTACGTGGGCGTCACCGACGACGAGGCCATGGAAGCTTTCCACCTGCTCGCACGCAAGGAAGGCATCCTGGCGGCGCTGGAATCGAGCCACGCCATCGCCCAGGCCATGAAACTCGCCAGCGACCTGCCCAGGGACGCCCTGGTGCTGTGCAATCTGTCCGGCCGCGGCGACAAGGACATCTTCACGATCGCAAAGCGCGAAGGCATCGAACTGTGAGCGGCCGAATCCAGAACAAGTTCGAAACACTCGCGCAGGCCAACCGAAAAGCGCTCGTCCCGTTCATCACCGCCGGCGACCCGTCGCTGGAGGCCACGGTGCCGGTGATGCATGCGCTGGTGCGCGCCGGGGCCGATGTGATTGAGCTCGGCGTGCCGTTTTCCGACCCGATGGCCGATGGTCCCTCGATCCAGCGCAGCTCCGAACGTGCCATCGAGCGGGGCGCCGGGCTGCGCTACGTGCTGCGCTGCGTTTCCAGCTTCCGCGAGGACGACGCCGACACGCCCGTGGTGCTGATGGGCTACCTCAACCCGATCGAGATCCTCGGGGCGCCGGCCTTCGCCCGCGATGCCGCGGCAGCCGGCGTCGACGGCGTGCTGCTGGTGGACCTGCCGCCCGAAGAAGCCGCGCCAACGCGCGAGGCCTTCAACGCCTGCGGCCTGGACCTGATTTCACTGGCGGCGCCGACCACCACGCCGGCGCGCCTGGCGCGGCTGGCGACGGAGTCGCAGGGATACCTGTATTACGTTTCCTTCGCCGGCGTCACCGGCGGCAGCCAGCTCGACGTTGCCGACGTGCTGCAGCGGGCAGGCGAGCTGCGGGCGCAGGCGAAGGTGCCGGTGCTGGTGGGCTTCGGCATCCGCGACGCGAAGTCGGCCGGGGCCCTGGCCCCGGCGGCGGACGGCGTGGTCGTGGGCAGTGCGCTGGTCGACGCCCTGGCGGAGGCGCGCGACCCCGGCGACGCCGCGGCCCGGGCCGAAAGCTTCCTCGCGCCGCTGCGCCAGGCGCTCGACGCCGCCTGAGGTCGCCCCGGGCGGCCGGCGGCGGGCCCCCGGCCTTTCGGGATAAACTGCCGGGCCCAGAAACAGACCGGTGGACCAATGAGCTGGCTGACCAAACTCATGCCCTCGCGCATCCGCACGCAGGGCAACGGCAAGCGCGGCGTGCCCGAAGGCTTGTGGGAGAAGTGCGACAAGTGCGGCGCGGCCCTGTATGGCCCGGAGCTCGAGAAAAACCTGCGCGTCTGCCCCAAGTGCTCGCACCACATGGCCATCGGCGCCCGCGAGCGCCTGGTGGCCCTGCTGGACGATGACAGCGGCGAGGAAATCGGCGTCGCGCTCGGTCCCGTGGACGCGCTGCACTTCAAGGACCAGAAGAAGTACGCCGACCGCATCAAGGCCGCCCAGAAAAGCGTCGGCGAGCGCGACGCCCTGGTCGCCGTGCAGGGCCAGCTCAAGGGCCGGCCCATCTGCGTGGCCGCGTTTGAATTCCGCTTCATGGGCGGCTCGATGGGCTCGGTGGTGGGAGAGCGTTTCGCGCTGGCCGCCGAGCGCGCCGCTGAAATCGGCTGCCCGCTGGTGTG
Source organism: uncultured Arenimonas sp. (assembly GCA_963973175.1). Taxonomy (GTDB): domain Bacteria; phylum Pseudomonadota; class Gammaproteobacteria; order Xanthomonadales; family Xanthomonadaceae; genus Arenimonas. The sequence continues at coordinate 5,453 of CAXAYM010000106.1, read as the reverse complement.
TTTTTCCGCCACCGGCGGTGCCCGCATGCAGGAAGGCCTGTTCTCGCTGATGCAGATGGCCAAGACCTCGGCGGCGCTGGGCCGCCTGCGGGCCAGGGGGCTGCCGTTCGTCTCGGTGCTCACGCACCCGACCACCGGCGGCGTGTCGGCCTCGCTGGGCATGCTCGGCGACATCAACGTGGCTGAACCGCATGCGCTGATCGGCTTCGCCGGCCCGCGCGTGATCGAGCAGACCGTGCGCGAAACCCTGCCCGAAGGCTTCCAGCGCTCGGAGTTCCTGGTCGAGCACGGCGCCATCGACCTGATCGTCGACCGCCGCCAGATGCGCGACAAGCTCTCGGCCCTGCTGGCGCTGATGATGCGCCAGCCGGCGCCCGCCGCCGACCAGGCCGCTCCGGCCGAGACCGCCTGAGGCCGGCATGGGCGAGCGCAAATACTTCGGCACCGACGGCATCCGCGGACGGGTGGGTGAATACCCGATCTCCGCCGACTTCATGCTGCGCCTGGGCGCCGCCGCCGGCCGCGTGCTGGCGGGCGAGGGCAGGGACCACGCGACGGTAGTCATCGGCAAGGACACGCGCATTTCCGGCTACATGTTCGAATCGGCGCTCGAGGCCGGCCTGGTCGCCGCCGGCGCCGACGTGCGCATGCTCGGCCCGATGCCCACGCCCGCCGTCGCCTACCTGACGCGCTCGCTGCGCGCCGATGCCGGCATCGTCATCAGCGCCTCGCACAACCCGCACCACGACAACGGCATCAAGTTCTTCTCGGCCCAGGGCGAAAAGCTGCCCGACGCGGTCGAGGCCGCGATCGAGGCCGAGCTCGACCAGGCCTTCCGCACCGTGCCCTCCGAACGCCTGGGCAAGGCCCAGCGCGTGGACGACGCGCTGGCGCGCTACGCCGAGTTCTGCAAGACCACGGTGCCGGAGGACTTCAGTCTCGGCGGCATGCGCCTGGTGCTCGACTGCGCCCACGGCGCCACCTACCAGGTCGCCCCGCGCGTGTTCGAGGAACTGGGCGCGGTGGTGGACGCACTGGGCGTCGAACCCGACGGCCTGAACATCAACAACGGCGTCGGCTCCACGCACCCCGAGGCGCTGATGGCGCGCGTGCGCGAAACCGGCGCCGACCTCGGCATCGCCTTCGACGGCGATGGCGACCGGGTGCTGATGGTCGACGGCCGCGGCCAGCTGGTGGACGGTGATGGCCTGATCTACCTGCTGGCCCGGGACTGGCAGGCCAGCGGCCGCCTCAGCGGACCCGTGGTCGGCACGCTGATGACCAACTACGCGATGGAGCGCGGCCTGGTCGGCCACGGCATCGGCTTCCTGCGCGCGAAGGTCGGCGACCGCTTCGTGCACCAGGCCCTGGTCGAGAAGGGCGGCGTGCTGGGCGGCGAAGCCTCCGGGCATCTGCTGTGCCTGGACTGCGCCAGCACCGGCGACGCCATCGTCAGCGCGCTGCAGGTGCTCGAGGTGCTGCGCCGGCAGGGCCGATCGCTGGAACAGGCCCTGTCCGACTACCGGCCGCTGCCCCAGCAGACGGTGAACGTGCGCATCGCCCCGGGCGTGCGTCCGCTGGACCAGCCGGCCGTGCAGGCCGCCCGCGACGAGGCCGAAAAGGCCCTGTCCGGCCGCGGCCGCCTGGTGCTGCGCGCCTCGGGCACCGAGCCGGTGGTGCGCGTGACCGTCGAAGCCGACGATGCCGGCCTCATGCAACAGGTGCTCGAGCGCCTGGCCGGCGTGGTGCGCGCCGCCGCCTGAACACCGGGCCTTGAGCGGCGTCAAGGAACCGTCCGCCCCGCCTGGCCTAGACTTGCCCCCTGAGTTCTCCCTTGGAAGCTGCCGTGACCGCCCGTATCCCGACCCTCGACATCCAGCGTTTCGACTCCGACCGCGAAGCCTTCGTGGCCGAGCTTGGCGCCGCCTACCGCGAATGGGGCTTCGCGGGCATCCGCAACCACGGTATCCCGCAGGCGCAGATCGACCGCGCCTACGACGTGTTCCAGCGCTTCTTCGCGCTGCCCGAGGACACCAAGCGCAAGTACCACGTGCCCGGCAGCGGCGGCGCCCGCGGCTACACGCCTTTCGGCATCGAGACGGCCAAGGGCGCGCAGCACTTCGACCTCAAGGAGTTCTGGCACGTCGGACGGGAGATCCCGCGCGATTCGAAGTACGCGGACGTGATGCCGCCGAACCTGTGGCCGGAGGAGATCCCGGAGTTCAGGGAAGTGGCCTATGGCCTGTTCACCTCGCTCGACCAGCTCGGCTCGCGCGTGCTCAGCGCGCTGGCGCTGCACATCGGCCTGCCCGGGGACTGGTTCGCCGACAAGACCAACTTCGGCAATTCGATCCTGCGGCCGATCCACTATCCTCCGATCACGGCGGAGAACATCCCGAACGTCCGGGCGGGCGCGCACGAGGACATCAATTTCATCACGCTGCTGGTGGGCGCCAGCGCCGCCGGCCTGGAAGTGCTGTCGCGCAAGGGCGAGTGGGTGCCGTTCACGGCCGAGGCAGACACGATCGTGGTGAACATCGGCGACATGCTGCAGCGCCTGACGAACCACGTGTATCCGTCGACCACGCACCGGGTGGTGAACCCGCCGGGCGACGAGGCGCGCAAGCCGCGTTATTCGACGCCGTATTTCCTGCACCCGAACCCGGACTTCCTGATCAAGACGCTGCCGCAGTGCATCAGTGCCGACAATCCGGACCGCTACCCGGAGCCGATCACCGGCCACGACTACCTCATGGAACGCCTGCGCGAGATCAAGCTGGTCTGAGGCCGATCTTTGTGGGAGGGACTTCAGTCCCGATAGGCCCTTCGGGACTGAAGTCCCTCCCACAGGGGTGCGCTATTCGGCGTCGCGGAAGTCTTTGGCTTTTGCGGCGAGCAGGGCGCGGGCGAGGCGGTCGGGCAGGTACTTGGACAGGCCGGCGATGAGTTTGTTGGATCGGCCGGTCACCAGCCGGGTGCGGCCGGATTCGACCGCGTCCACGCCCAGACGGGCGACTTCGGCGCTGGTGAGCCAGATGCCCTTGGGCAGCTTCGAGACCTTCTCGCGCATGCCATTGACGTCGTGGAACTCGGTGTAGGTCATGCCCGGGCACAGCGCCGTCACGTAGACGCCGCGGCTGCGGGACTCCTGGTCCAGCGTTTCCGAGAAGCGGATCAGCCAGGCCTTGCTGGCGCCATAAAGCGTGTGGCCCGCGGTGGCGGGCACCAGGCCGGCCAGCGAAGCCACGTTGAGGATCCGGCCCCGGCCCGCCGCTTCCATCGCCGGCAGGTAGAGGTGGCTCAGGTGGGCGACGGAGGTCATCAGCACCTGGATCGAGTCCGCATGCGATTGCCAGTCCACGCTCAGGAAACGTCCCGGCACGCCAAAGCCCGCGTTGTTGACCAGGGTGTCCACGAAGATGCCCCGGGCCTGGGTCTCCGCGAAAATCGCCGCGGGGGCCCCGGGCTCGGCCAGATCGGCCGCCAGCACCTCGCAGGGCACCTGCCTGCCGAGTTCCTGCGCCAGCGCCTCGAGTCGCTCCACGCGGCGCGCGGTCAGCACCAGCGGCTTGCCGCGGGCGGCGTATTCGCGCGCGATGTCGGCACCGATGCCGCTGGAGGCACCGGTGACCAGGGCGTAGGGCAGGGCGGTCGGCATGGACGGGGCTCCGGGTGGTTTCGCGCCATTATCACCCCGCCTGCGCGCTAATTGCCGGCGTACGCCGAGGGCGACAGGCCACAGGGGGCCGCATGATCACTGGCAAGTCGGGGCGCGCGCGGCTGGCCGCGGCGCTCGTTTCGGTCGCGGCGATGGCGTGGGCGCTGCCCGCCGCGGCGGGCCAGTTGCATGTGCAGGTGACGGCCGACGGCGCGCCGCTCGAAGGCGCCGTGCTCAGCCTGCACGGCGGCGACGCAGCGGTGCCTGGCCAGGCAGTGATGGACCAGCGCAATACGGCCTTCGAGCCGGGCGTGCTGGTCATCGAGGCCGGCACCGCGGTCAGCTTCCCCAACAGCGACACGGTGCGCCACCAGGTGTATTCGTTCTCGCCGGCCAAACCCTTCGAGCTGCCGCTTTATTCGGGCACGCCGCCCGAGCCGGTGGTGTTCGACGTGCCGGGCGTGGTGGTCGTCGGCTGCAACATCCACGACTGGATGATCGGCTGGATCGTCGTGCTCGACACCCCGCACCACGCCCGCAGCGATGCCGGCGGGCTGGCGCGGCTCGAGGTGCCCGACGGCGCCTACCGCCTGCAGGCCTGGCATCCGCGGCTGGCCGGTGATGCCGTGGTCCGCGACGTGACGGTGCCGGGCGACAGCGTTTCGCTGTCCCTTGAACTCGGTCCGCCGCCGCCGGAGCGGCGCGGCAGCGACCGCCTGCGTGCGCTGCAGGACCGCCTGCGCAGCCTGCGCAAGGACGAAGGATGAAACTGCGCCTGCACGGCCGCATCGTCGCCCTGCTGATCGGCCTGGTCCTGGCCGCCCAGCTGGCGACGTTCGCCGTCGTCCACCTCGCGACCGATCGCAGCGTGCGGGCGCAGCTTTCCCAGGAGTTGGCGGTGGGTGAACGGGTCTGGCGCCGCTTCCACGAAGCCCGCGGCGAACAGCTGCTGGAAACCGCGATGGTGCTGGCCGACGACTTCGGCCTCAAGGCCGCGGTCGCCAGCGGTGATCCGGCGACGGTGGAGTCGGCGCTGCGCAACCATGCAAGCCGCGTCGGCGCCGACGCCGCGGTGATGCTCGGTCCCGACGGGCGCTGGCTGGCCGGCCTCGAGGGTGAATCCGCGGGCTGGCGCGGCAGCGCGCTGGCGCCGGCGCTGGCGACCGCCGAAGCCGAAGGGTTTTCGCTGGTCGTGCTTCCGGTGGACGGCAGGCTCTACCAGCTGGCCCTGATCCCGGTGATGGCGCCGAACCGGATCGGCTGGGTCGGCATCGGCACCGCCGTCGATGCCGGCTACGCCAGCGATTTCAGGACGCTGACCGGACTCGATGCCAGCTTCGCCCGCGCCGGGGACGAGGGACTGGAGGTGTTCGCCAGCAGCCTGGGCGGGGCGGCAAGGGCCGCGCTTGCGAAGCTGCCGGCGGGTTCGCTGCCGACCGGCGAAGCGGTCCGCGACCTGGCGCTGGGCGACGAACACTGGTTCGTGCTGCCGCTGCCGATGCAGGGCAGCGGCGAGCCGCCCGTGCGCGTTCTGCTGCAGGGCTCGCTGGACCAGGCCATGGCGCCCTACGCCTCGCTCAAGACCCGCATCCTGTGGCTCTCGGGCCTGGCGGCGGCGCTGGCGCTGGCCGTGGCGGGATTCCTGGGCCGCGGCATCAGCCGCCCGGTGGTCGAGCTCGCCGAAGCGGCGCAGCGGGTGCAGCAGGGCGACTACAGCCAGCCCATCGTCGTGCGCGGCCAGGACGAGATCGCCCGGCTCGCCTCCGCCTTCGGCCACATGCAGCAGGGCATCGCC
>CAXAYM010000105.1:0-7224 GCA_963973175.1 uncultured Arenimonas sp. | reverse complement strand
GCGAGCAGCATTTACGGTCTCACCTGCCTGCTGGCCTGGATGGCCGCACGAAGCCTCGGCCTGCGGCTACCCTGGATGCGCGATACGGCATTGGCGCTGCTGTCGGTATCATTGGCGCTCCCCGTGTTCTGGCTGGCCTGGCCCTGGTGGTCCACGGCCTTGCTGTTTGCATCGGCCGGCATTGGCCTGCTCGTACTGTTCGGACGGCTCGGCCTGCAGGACCTGGGAAGACTGGCCGACCCGGACGGAGACGCGAAATGAAGCATGAACGCGATGTCGTCGAGGTAGCGCAGCTTTACGATCAGCTCGCCGCCAATGGCCCCTACGGAACTCTCGCCCCCGGCAACCGGGGAGGGCGCAAGAGCCGGTATGTCGCCGAAGTCTTCGACGCTGCCTTGTTGCCCGAAATCTCTGGCGGCCCGCAGGGCAGGCCCGTATTACTCGATTACGGCTGCGGCACCGGCATCTTCACCGTGCAATCGATCCCGCGGGTGGATCGCGCATACGGCCTAGACATCTCCGAACAGATGTTGCGCATCGCCCGCGAACTCGACCCGGCAGGCCGGATCGAGTGGCTGCAGGGCGACGGACGCCGAATTCCGCTGCCGGATGCCCAGGTTGACATAATCGTCGCCAGGGAATCCCTGTGTTATGTGCCCACGAACGACCTGCCCGGGGTCGTGGCTGAAATCGCCCGGGTGCTGCGGCCCGGCGGCCGATTTCTCTGGCTCGAACAGACCACGGACGACCCGCGCTTTCAGTCGCATCCGGGGGCTCCTCTGCTGGAAAAACGATCCGTCGACGCCCTGCTCGCGATCGGCGCGTCGGCAGGCCTGGTTTTGCTTGCCAGCCGCTGCGTGCGTACGCCCCGTTTCCCGTGGATCTATCCCATCTGGGCCGGTGTCGTTCCCCTGGCGCTTCTGCCCTTGCTCGCGAGGTGGGAAGTGGCCTGGCATCGCCGGTTCGGAGCCCTGCGCGGACGCCGCTGGCGCGACGTCCTGCTGGTGTTCGAAAAGCCTGGCGCATGACTCACAACGCGCCGCCCTCCGGCCCCCTTTTCCAGTCCGCAGCCTGGCTGCAGGCGACGGCGCAGTCCGTAGCCGGCCAGGTGGTGCAGGTCCCTGGTCCGGAGCACCTGGGCCTGGTGCAGCGGCGCATGGGACCGTTCCGTGTCCAGGGCCTGCCGCTCGCCCAGTCGGCGACGCCGCTTTCGGCCGGACTGGTCGGCGAAGGCGTACAGGTGGCCAGGCAGCTTGAAGCGCTGCAGGCGTGGTTTGGCGCTGACCGCCCTTCCTTGTTGCAGGTCACGTCCCCGGAACCGCCGCCCGCGAGCTGTCGGCCCGCGCGCGTGGAGATCCTGGACAACCTGGAACTCGACCTTTCGCCCGACTGCGCGCGACTCTGGGCCGGTCTCTCGGACCTGCCTCGGCGCATGGTGCGCAAGGCGATGCGCGAGCGCATCCGGGTTGCCTGGCGCAGGCCCGATGGACAGGCGCTGCAGGCGCACCGCGAGATCTCGCGGGCCCTTTTCGCTGCCCAAGGCCAGGCGCCCATCGTTGCCCCGTTGCAGTACGCCGCGCTCGCCCACCCGCCGCTGAGAGACCATGCGCACTTGTTCATCGCCAGCCGCAAGGGCCGGATACTGGGTAGCCTGCTGGCGCTGGCCGATGCGCACACCGGCTATTACTGGGACGTTGCCATCGCACCCCACGCCCGCGAACTCGGCACCGGCCACCTGCTCCTGTGGGCCTGGATGCGGGACTGCAAACGGCGCGGGATTTCCCGCCTCGACCTTATCGGCCCGCCGGATCCGGGGCGTGGCGGCGGACGCGCCGGCATCGGCCGCTTCAAGGTTTCGTTTGGCGCGCGTCCGCGGCGCTACCACGTCGTGTACTGGCATTCGGCGATCGCCGGTGCGGCACTGGACCTGCGCCGCCGCTGGCAAACGCAAGCCGATTAGCGGGCGCGAAGGTCCAGTAGCACGCCCGCCAGCCTGCCGGAGAGGGAAAGGGACTGCTGCCAATGTGCCCTCAGCGTCGTGCGCCCGCCAAAACTTTCCTTGAACGCCACCAGCGAAGGCTGGTCCGCCGGCGATACCAGGAAATTGAATTTGAGCGCGCCCAGTGCACGGCAGTGTTCCAGAACCCAGCGCATGGCGAAATAACCCGGTCTCGCTGCCCCGGCCTCGGCACGATAGCCCCCATGCAGATAGACCGCCGTGGAACCGTCCAGCGCGTAGACCAGAAACCCCACGGGCGACTGGTCGCCGTCAAGAACCTTGACCGCATGAAGGGGACCGCCTGCGATCCTGCACAGTCCATCAAAATACGACCGGGTATAACGCAGGGCACCACCTTGCCTTGACACGGTGTCCCGGTAAAGGCCGTGGAGTAAGGAGCCGTCGACTGCGGCCACGGGCACGACCTGCAGGCCTGCCTTCCTGCCGGCGGCGAACTTCCGACGCATACCCGCGCCGAGTGAGTCGGCGTCCCAGTCCGACAAGCCTTCGAGGATTGTCTCCGGCAGGTCAATCCCCGACCTGCCGGCAGCAAGGAGATGCCGGGGGGCACTGAGGCGGAGCAGGTCCACGCCGGCGCGACGCAAGCGCTCGCACGCCGCGAGCGGCAAACCGGCCAGCTCTGGCTCGTGGCCTGCCCAGCCCAGTGGAAAGCGCGTGTAGGCAGCGGTCACCGGGCCTCGCGAGAAAAGCGTCCAGGATGCACTGCCGGCCTCCCCAGGCGCCAACGTGCCCGAGGCCAGGGAAGAGCGCAGCAGTCCAAGCCACTCCGGGCCATCGAAGAAGCCCGGACTCATGGCTGTCGGGCCGACGGGGCGCCAGGCTTGCGCAAGACGAACACGAAGGCGGGAGACACCGGGGCAGCGGCGGCGAAGAAGCGCCGGGGAAGCCTCGCGATCGCGCGCGCTGCCCGCGCCCCTGCCGAGTTCCCGGCCACCACCGAAAGCCGGTGTTTGATCGCATCCTGCCGGTAGAGACCCGCGACCTTGATCAATCGCGTCAGTCGCCACCAATCCAGCGACCAGGCATCGAGATCGGCGGCGCGGCGCGAACCGCATGCACGCATGAGACCCACCGCGAACCGGCGCGGAAGCCAGTGTACGAAAGGCCAGAACACGTGGGGCTCCACCGGCCACAGCAGGTTTGGGCCGGCGAAATAGCACACCCCTCCGGGCCGCAGCACCGCGTGGATGGCGTCGAGCAATTCACGCACAGACGGTACGTGCTCGTAGACCTGGTTGCAGATGACCACGTCCATCGACGCTGCGCCCACCAGCCGTGTTGCTTCACCGCAGCCGCCCTGCAGGAACCTCGGCGCCCCTGGCGCTTCGCCAAGGTCCTTCCAACGCGCCCACGGCTCCGGATCGATGCCGGTCACACGGGCGCCCGGACGGAGTCTCGCCAGTTCCGCCGCCAGGTCTCCGCTGCCGCAGCCCAGGTCCAGCCACTGCCCGCCAGGCAGGCGGCCGACACTTCGCTCCAGCGTGCCAACGATGGCCCGGGCCTTGCGGTCCCGGGCGTCGTCACTCCAACGCGGATCGGTCGTGTCTCGATCCATGTCAGGACACCGGCCCCAGGTCGCCCATGAGACGTTTGGCGACTTGTTCCAGGGAAAATTCCCGCGCGAGTTCGGCGACGGCCTCTTTCCGACCCGAGGGATCGCCTTCCAGGGCACGACGCAGGGCGGCGGCGAAGCTGGTCGCCGACACGTCGTCGGCAACCCAGCCCACGCCCCGCTCCGACACCAGGTCGGTCAAGTCGCCGACCGGCATGGCAACGACAGGGCAGCCTGCCTTGAGGGCGTCTGAAAACACGAGTGGGATGCTTTCGATGCGCGAAGGGATGAGCACGATGTCGGCGCTGGCAAGGGCCTCTTGCGCAGCCGCCGCGTCCAGGTAGCCGTCCTCCCACACGGGATGGCCACGGGCCTGGAGCGCCTGTATCGCGGCAGAAACCTGGAAGTTCAGCGGTCCGCCGCCGGCAATGCGGATCTGCGAGATTCGGGCCCAGTCGGCCGGACCGAGCAAAGCCAGCGCGTCGAGCAGCAGGTCAACCCCCTTGTTGGCATGCCAGCGTCCCAAGAACAGCAGGCGGTATGGCGAAGCCGGCCGGACAGGTTCCGCACGCTGCCCGCCGCCGGCCCGGGCGCTCGGCAGAAACGTCGCCTCCCGGCCGCCGATGGACTCGGTGTCCCGTGCGAGCTGAAGTCCGTCCGAATAACAATACCGCGCATCACGAAGTACGCCACGCAAGAATTGCCGCACGCCCGGCAACCGACCCAGCGACCAGATGTCGCTGCCAAGCGTCCACACTGAATAGCCAAGGCCATGCCGCCGGGCGGCACGACGGGCCCAGTGCCCCGAAGGCAGGGCCCAAAGGGCCAGCACGTGCGTCATCTTCCCGTCCGCAAGCGCACGGTCCACCGCGCGCTGGCCCCGGGCCAGGGTTCGGACGATCTCGATCGCGTCGGAGGGACGCAGCGGACTGAGCGTGGAAAGGGGACGGCCCGCCGTCGCGTACCGGAATACCTCGATGCCCGACGCATCCCGGTCCACCGTTTGCCGGTCGCCCGGCGCAGCGACTCGCATCTGGATGTCCCGGGACAGGTAAGCGGCGAGGTCGGCGACGAAGGCGCCCGCAGCTTCGCTGCCATCACCCGACCGCGGATACGACGTGGTCACCATTAGCAGGCCCGGCTTGCTCACCTGCGCCTGACCTCGAAGGTGTGCCCCGCGGGCAAGGCAAGCAGCGCCACGATCTCGAGCCCGGCACGCTCGGCGTCGCGGCCAATCCCAAAACGCGTGTAGCGCTGCACGTCGAAGGGCGCGTCATGCGCAGGACGCGGAAACGGCATCGAGGACCGGGCCCGGGCGCCTTTCCTCCTGCTTGCCATGAGTCCCTCCGGCACGCGCCGCCGTCCGGGCAAGCACGCTGGCCGGAGGGGCGTCCCCGCGAGGTGGCGCACCAGGGCGTAAAGCCGGCTCATGGCCGCGAAGGGCGCGTATATGTCAGTGAGGTGATCTGCTCGGAGATCAGGCCAATGAGGAACACGATCACTGCAGCGCTGAACAGCAGCGCGCTCATGTTCGTGAACCGCTGCATCGTGACGTACGTATAGGTGTAGTAGCCTGCGCCCAGCAAGAAAAAGCCCAGCCCGACGGGCGCGAACAATTTCAGCGGGGAATACAGCGTGGCGATCTTGAAAATGATGAGCAGGAACCTGACGCCGTCCCTCAGCGGCCGGATATGGCTGGCCGTGCCCATGCGCCTGCCCACCTCGACCGGCACGTAGGCCACGGCATAGGCGCTGCGAAAAAAAGCCATCGTGCTCGTTGTCGGATAGCTGAAGCCATTGGGCAGCAGATGCAGGAATTCCAGGAAACGCTGGGTACGGACCACGCGGAAGCCCGAGGTGAGGTCGAGGATGTCGTGGCCCGTCATCCAACTGGCCAGCCGGTTGTAGAGCGCGTTCGCCAGGCCGCGCCCGACATTCGCCTGTCCGGTACTGTCCCGTGCGCCGACCACCATGTCGTAGCCCTCATCCAGCTTTGCCAGCAACTGGGGAATCTGCGCCGGGTCGTGTTGCCCGTCGGCGTCCATGAACACCAGCAGGTCTCCCTGCGCCGCCCGCGCCCCACGCTTGATTGCCGCTCCGTTCCCCATCGAATAGGGCAACGAAAGAACTCGGGCCCCCGCAGCGGCGGCAACATCGGCGGTCTCGTCGGTCGAGCCGTCGTCCACCACGATCACTTCGGCCTCAGGAAGCACCCGGGCGAGCGCGGGAACTGTCCTGCGAAGGCCCTCTGCCTCGTTCTTGGCAGGAAGGATGACGCTGATCTTCATGATTCCCCCGGATCCACCTGATTCTGGGGTACTTTACACGGACGCCCGGCGGCCGGGACGAGCCCCCAAGGGGGCTGGCCGGCCAGTCGATTTGGGGTAGAGTGGCCGCCATGGCGCGGCTCGGGGAGGAAGGGTGAACGCCAACGCGACTGCCAACCTGGTAGGGATCACCGGCATTGCCCGGCGGCTGGTGCTGGACGGGCATCTGGCTGAGGCGGATGCCCGCAAAGCCCTGGACGAAGCGACCAAGGCAAAAACGCCGGTCAGCCGATACCTGCAGGACAAGAAGCTGGCCACCGCGGCTCAGATTGCCGGTGCCAATGCTGTCGAGTTCGGCATGCCCCTGTTCGATGCGAGTGCGCTGGACCTGAACCAGGCGGCGACCAAGCTGGTCAGCGAAGAGCTGATCAACAAGCACATGGCCCTGCCGCTCTTCAAACGAGGGAACCGGCTCTTCGTAGGCATCTCTGACCCCACCAACACGCGTGCACTGGACGAAATCAAGTTCGCCGCCAATCTGACCGTCGAGCCGATCCTCGTCGACGAAGACCGGCTCAGGAAAACTATCGACCTGGCCCTGACGGCATCGGACTCGATGGGTGACGCCATGGACGATGCCGAGGGGCTGGAGAACCTCGAGTCCAGCTCGGGCGACGACGACAGCTCCGATAACATCGCCGACGCCAAGGGTGGCGACGACACCCCCGTGGTGCGTTTCGTCAACAAGGTTCTGTTGGACTCCATCAAGCGCGGCGCCTCCGATATTCACTTCGAACCCTACGAGAACGAGTTCCGCGTCCGGCTGCGCATGGACGGCATCCTGCGTACCGTCGCCAAGGCACCGGTCAAGTTGCACCAGCGCATTACCGCCCGCTTGAAGGTCATGGCGTCGCTGGACATCGCCGAGCGCCGACTCCCACAGGACGGCCGCATCAAACTCAACATCTCCAAGACCCGGCAGATGGACTTCCGCGTGTCCACCTGCCCCACCCTCTTCGGCGAGAAGGTGGTGCTGCGCCTGCTCGACGGCAGCGCGGCCAAGCTGGGCATCGACAAGCTCGGTTATGAGGACGACCAGAAGCAGCTGTACCTCGAAGCCCTGGCCAAGCCCTACGGCATGATCCTGGTCACCGGCCCCACCGGCTCGGGCAAGACGGTGTCCCTGTACACCGGCCTGAACATCCTCAACACCGAGGAGCGCAACATCTCCACCGCCGAGGACCCGGTCGAAATCCGCGTCCCGGGCATCAACCAGGTGCAGATGAACGTCAAGAAGGGCATGACCTTCGCCGCGGCCCTGCGCAGCTTCCTGCGCCAGGACCCGGACGTGATCATGGTCGGCGAGATCCGCGATCTCGAGACGG
>CAXAYM010000104.1:0-7244 GCA_963973175.1 uncultured Arenimonas sp. | reverse complement strand
TTAGCCAGCTCGGCGTCCCGCACGCGAAGGAATTCGACGTCCACCTCGGGCACGTTCACCGCCACCACCGGCAGGCCGCGGGTGTCGCGCGCCGGCAGTACGCTGCCCTGGGAGGCGAACCCCACCGCCGGCTCCACCGGCGCGGTGTCGAGTTCGCGCTCGATGTCCGTGCCCAGGCGGCTGCCATCGGCGGCGGCCAGGCTACCCCGCAGATGCACCCGATACTTGCGGCTGGCCTCGACGTAGGGGAAACGCAGCACCTTCGCGCTGTCGTCGAGCACCCAGCTGCCGCTCACCACCTCGCCGCCGGGTCCGCTGACGGCGATCTGTTCATCGAAGGCCTGGCCGGCGGCCAGCGGCCGCGTGAAACTCAGTTCGATCGCGGTGGCGCCGTCGTGCCGGCCGTGGCCGGCACCCTCGAGCGCGAATTCGTCCGTGCTCGTGCGCGCATCCACCGGTGCCCCGCCCTGCAGCTCCGGCACCTGCCCGGCATCGCGCTGGCAGCCGGCGGCCAGCAGCGCTGCGGTGGCGAGAAGGACGATCGCCGCAACGCGGCGAAGCACGATCTGGACGGGCATGGCCTGGCTCCGCGGGGGACCCGCGCAGTATAGGCCGCGTCGGCGGAGGGATTGCCCCGCGCGGGCTTATTCGCCGGCGATCGGCAGCTTGGCCGCCTGCGCGGTCGCGGCGGCCACCTTGGCCACCGGGATCATGCGCAGCACCATGTCGGCCATGTCCATGCCGATGCCGGTGTTGCGCGAGCGCAGCATCTGGGCCAGGTCGATGTCCACGTAGCCCATCGGCAGGCCCTCATACGAGAACGCCAGGCCCGGCACGCCGTCCACCAGCAGGCGGAAGGTGGGCGTCTGCGTCTCGCCCAGCACCAGGCCGGGGCGGAACACCGCGACGCCGCCGTATTCGTCGGAGGTACGCAGGACCGAGAAGAAGACCATGCCCGGTTCCGCCGGCGTCCCGCGCGCGAGATCCACGAACGGCAGCTTGCCCTGCGGATCACGAAGGCGCAGCCAGGCCAGGCCCAGGGCGCTGTCGCGGGTCACCAGGTCGGCCGGGCGCCACTCGTCGCTGCCGGCAAGGCGCACCCGGAAGTCGCTGGATTTAGCCACCGGCGCGCCTTCCGAACCCTCCTGGAAACTCGAGAAGTCCAGGCTGATCGTGCGCTCGGGCACCAGCAGCAGGCCGTCGTCGCTGACGATCACGGCCTGGGTGCGGTCCTCGACCCGCTGCTCGTTGCCGGAATTGGTCACCGACATCACGAACTTCACCGTCACCACGGCGTCGGCATGGCGTTCGCCGAGCAGGGTGAAAACCTCGCGGTAGTCTTCGAACTCCCCGTCCGCGGCGGCGGCCTGGAGTGGCATCGCGCCCAGCAGCAGGGCCAGGGTGAACAGGCGGACGAGGGTCATGGCGTCTCCGTGAGCCAGTAGCGTTCAAGGTAGAGGATGCGGGTTTCAGCGCCACGCAGCACCTGGACCGGGATGACCCGGCCATTGCCCTTCTCCAGCGCGGCGTCGAGCGCCGTCTGCAGGCTGCCCAGGTCGACCACGGCCTGGTCGCCGAGCCGCACGATGATGTCGCCCCGCTGCAGGTGCGCCAGCCCCGCCGGGCCGCCGGCCTCGACGCCATCGACCATCACGCCCTTCTGGCTGGACGGCAGGTCGCGGGCGGCGCGATCGAAAAAGCCCAGCTCCCGGGTCTGGGCGCGCAGGCGGGTCAGTGCCAGCGTACGCAGCGAGGCGGTGTTGGCCGGCGCGGCGCGCAGGGCGACATCCAGCGCCAGGTCCTGGCCGCCGCGGCTGGCCTGGAAGCTCACTTCCTGCCCCACCGCCAGGTCGCGCACGCGCTGGTGGAACGGCAGGTCGGACGTCTCGTTGGCGGCACGCAGCGACACGCCGTCGATGCCCGTCAGCAGGTCACCGATGCGCGCGCCGGCTTCGCCCAGGGGGCTGTCGGGATAAACGCGGGTGATGCGGAAACCCGGGCCTGGCAGGCCCAGCTCGCGGGCCAGGGAGCTCGTGATGGGCTGCACTTCGACGCCGGACCAGGCCTTGTCGAGTTCGGGCAACGGCACGCGCACCTGGTCGCCGTGCTTGGGCGTCAGCAGGGCGATGCGCCGCTCCGGGCCGCGCCGGTATTCGAGCACCAGCGGGCGGTCTTCGGCGGGCGGCTCGCCGGCGACGGCTTCCAGCGTCTCCAGGTCGGGGACCGCCTTGCCGTCGACGCTCAGCAGCAGGTCGCCTTCGCTCAAGGCGGGCCGGGCGATCGCCGCGGGGCCGCCCGGACGCAGGCCGGTGACCAGCAGGCCCTGCTCGCCCTCGAGGTTGCGCCGGCGGCCCATCGCGGCCGTCAGCTCGGCGAGCGAGGCCCCGAAGGGTGCGAAGGCCCGCTCCTCGCCCCGGTCTTCGGGCTGGGCCCGCGTCGTGAGCCCGAGTTCGCGGCGCTTGCCGTCCTGGGAAATACCCAGGGTCACCCGGCTGCCGATCGGCAGCTCGGCGATGCGACGCTGCAGCGCCGGCACGTCCACCGGCTGCAGCGCGGTCACGGCCTCGCCGTTGACCGAAACGATGCGATCACCCGCGCGCAGGCCCGATTTTTCCGCCGCCGAGCCGCGTTCGACCGAATTGACCAGCACGCCTTCGGTTTGGCCGGTGCCCTTGAGCGAGCGCAGGCGGAAGCCCAGGTGCGAACGCTTGATCTCGCCGCGTTCCACCAGGGCGTTGACGACGTCGCGGGCATCGGGCCCGGGAATGGCGAAGGCGAGGTCGCCGCCGAAGATCATGCCGCGGGTGTTGACGCCGACGATGCGGCCCGACAGGTCCACCAGCGGGCCACCGGAATTGCCCGGGGCGATGGCGGCGTCGTGCTGGATCCAGGCGTAATAGCGGCCGGTCGGTTCGTCGGCCCCGAGCCGGTCTTCGTAATCGGCCTCGTCGTCGAACAGGGACACCAGAAGCCGACGAGGATTGTTCACCACCCCCGCGCTCATCGAATTGGAAAGGCCCCAGGGCGCGCCCATGGCCAGCACGGTGTCGCCGGGCGACAGGTCCAGGGTGTCGGCGAATCGCGCATAGGCAAAGGTTTCGGGCTTTGGCGGCTGCACCTGCAGCACGGCCAGGTCCGACAGCGTGTCGGTGCCGACCAGGCGGGCGGGCAGTTCCCGGCCGTCGGCGAAGACGACGCGGAAGCTGCGCCCCTTCTGGGTGACATGGGCATTGGTGGCGACGTGGCCTTCCGGCGTGACGAGCGTGCCGCTGCCGGAGGACACCGTGAGCACGGGCTCGCCCTGGCTGAAGTCCTCGCGCACGGTGAGGATGCTCACGACGACCGGCAGGACCTTGTCGCGCGCGGCGGCGATCGTCCTGGCGTCGGGGGCCACCAGCGTGGGCGAGGAGCCGGAACTGGCGTCGCCCGCGGACGGGGCGAGGGCCAGGCAGATGGCCAGCAGGGCCACGGCGGGTCGGATCGGGATCATCAGGCGCTCCATGGGGTCATGGCCTTAGGGTACAGGCCGCGCGGAGAGTTCCGCGCGACCTGGCCCTTTCACGGGGCGGCAACCGACTCAGGCGCCGGGCTGGTCGCCGTCGGAGGCCGCCTCGGGGGCCGTACCAACATCCCCGGGGCCACTGCCCTCGCCTTCGGCGTCGGCGTCGGCATCCGCATCGACCTCGAGCACGTCGACGCGTTCGACGGCGATGAGCTTCTCGTCCTTGCCCACGCGCATCAGGGTGACGCCCTGGGTATTGCGACCGACCTGGCTGACCTCCGAGGCGCGGGTGCGCACCAGGGTGCCCTGGTCGGAGATCAGCAGGATCTCGTGCTTTTCGGTCAGCTGGATCGCGCCCACCAGGGCGCCGTTGCGCTCGGACACCTGCATGGCGATCACGCCCTGGGTGCCGCGGCCCTTGCGCGGGAACTCCGACACCGGGGTGCGCTTGCCGTAGCCGTTTTCACTGGCGGTGAGAACATCGCCATCACCATCGACGACGATCATGCTGACCACCTTGGCGGCCTGGCCCTCTCCGTCGTCCTTCAGGCGCATGCCGCGCACGCCGGTGGCGGTCCGGCCCATCGGCCGCACCTCGCCTTCGTCGAAGCGCACGACCTTGCCATTGCTGGCGAACAGCATGACGTTGCACTCGCCGTCGGTCAGTTGCACGTCCACCAGGCCATCGCCCTCGTCGAGGTTGATGGCCCAGATGCCGGTCGAGCGCGGGCGCGAGTAGTCCGAAAGCGGGGTCTTCTTGACCGTGCCATCGCGGGTGGCGAAGAACACGTAGCGCTGCTCGTCGAACTCACGCACTGGCAGCACCGCCTGCACCTTCTCGCCTTCCTGCAGCGGGATCCAGTTGATGATCGGACGGCCGCGGGCGTTCGGGCCGGCGTCGGGGAGCTGGTAGACCTTGAGCCAGAACACGCGGCCGGTGCTGGTGAAGGTCAGCAGCGTGTCGTGGGTGTTGACCACCCACAGGCGGTCGATGAAATCCTCTTCCTTCATCGCCGTCGCCGACCTGCCCTTGCCACCGCGCTTCTGGGCCCGGTAGGTGGTGAGCGGCTGGCGCTTGGCGTAACCGGTGTGCGACAGCGTGACCACCACGTCCTCGGACGCGATCAGGTCGAGCACGTCCAGGTCTTCCTCGCTCGGGCGGATCTCGGTGCGACGTGCGTCGGCGTACTCGGCGCGCAGCGACTGCAGTTCGTCGCGGATCACCTGCAGCAGGCGTTCCGGGTTCTCGAGGATCTCGATCAGGCCGCGGATGGCCTCCAGCAGCTGCTTGTACTCCTCGGTCAGCTTCTCCTGCTCCAGCCCGGTCAGGCGGTGCAGGCGCATCTCGAGGATCTGCTGGGCCTGGGTTTCCGTGAGCTGGTAACCCGAGGCCTGCATGCCGACGCCTTCGGGCAGGTCCTCGGGACGCGAGGCATCGGCGCCGGCCGCGGCCAGCAGCGCGCCGACCAGGCCGGGCGGCCAGGTGCGCGCGAGCATGCGTTCCTTGGCGACGGCCGGATTCTCCGAGGTCTTGATCAGCTCGATCATCTCGTCGATGTTGGCCAGCGCGACCGTCAGGCCCTCGAGGATGTGGGCGCGGGCGCGGGCCTTGCGCAGCTCGAAGATGGTGCGACGGGTGACGACTTCGCGGCGGTGGCGAACGAAGGCCTCGAGCATCTGCTTGAGGTTGAGGATCTGCGGCCGGCCATCGACCAGCGCCACCATGTTGATGCCGAACACCGATTCCATCGGCGTCTGCAGGTACAGGTTGTTGAGCACGACCTCGGCCGACTCGCCGCGCTTGACCTCGATGTAGATGCGCATGCCGTCCTTGTCGGACTCGTCGCGCAGCTCCGAGATGCCCTCGATCTTCTTTTCCTTGACCAGCTCGGCGATCTTCTCGATCAGGCGGGCCTTGTTGACCTGGTAGGGGATCTCGGTGACGACGATGGCTTCGCGGCCGTTGTCTTCGTTGACCTCGACCTCGGCCCGGGCGCGGATGCGCACGCGGCCACGTCCGGTGTGGTACGCGGCGTGGATGCCGGCGGCGCCGTTGATGATGCCGGCGGTCGGGAAATCGGGTCCCGGCACGAACTGCATCAGGTCGGAGATGCTGGCTTCCGGGTCCTCGATCAGGGCGATGACGGCGTCGATCACCTCGCCCAGGTTGTGCGGCGGGATATTGGTGGCCATGCCGACCGCGATGCCGGCCGAGCCGTTGACCAGCAGGTTCGGGAACCGTGCCGGCATGACCGTCGGCTCGAGTTCCTTTTCATCGTAATTGGGCTGGAAATCGACGGTTTCCTTGTCGATGTCGGCCATCAGCTCGTGCGTGAGCCGCGACATGCGCGCCTCGGTGTAACGCATGGCGGCGGCGGAGTCGCCGTCCACCGAGCCGAAGTTGCCCTGGCCGTCCACCAGCAGGTAGCGCAGCGAGAACGGCTGCGCCATGCGCACCAGGGTGTCGTACACCGACTGGTCGCCGTGCGGGTGGTATTTGCCGATGACGTCGCCGACGATTCGCGCCGACTTGTAATAGGGCTTGTTGCTGTGCGCGCCCAGTTCGTTCATCGCGAACAGGACGCGGCGGTGGACCGGCTTGAGGCCGTCGCGGACATCCGGGAGGGCGCGACCGACGATCACGCTCATGGCGTAATCGAGGTAGCTCCTGCGCATCTCGTCTTCGAGGTTGACCGGGATGATTTCCTTCGCGAGGTCTGCCATTCGTGATTCCGTTCCAGAGCCTGTGGGCAGGCGTTTCAGTAGCCCGGAATCATACCAGAAACCGCTCTTTCGCGGAGCGGTTTAGACGGCCAAAAACAAGCACTTAGACAGCCGACGGGGCGCCGAACATGGCCGCCATGCGGCTGGCGTCGGGCTGGTGCACCACGCCCCGCTCGGTGACGATGGCATCGACCAGTCCCGCCGGGGTCACGTCGAACACCGGATTCCAGGCCTGCACGCCCTCGGCGACCATGCGGGTGCCGCCGACGGAGAGCAGTTCGGCCGGGTCGCGCATCTCGATTTCGATGTCCTCTCCCGAGGCGGTGTCCATGTCCACGGTCGACGACGGCGCCACCACCATCAGGCGCGCGCCATGGTGGCGGGCGACGATCGCGTGCGAATAGGTGCCGATCTTGTTGGCCACGTCGCCGTTGGCGCAGATGCGGTCGGCGCCGACGAT
Organism: uncultured Arenimonas sp.; assembly: GCA_963973175.1. Lineage (GTDB taxonomy): Bacteria > Pseudomonadota > Gammaproteobacteria > Xanthomonadales > Xanthomonadaceae > Arenimonas. Next base: position 558 of record CAXAYM010000104.1, on the reverse strand, counting down.
CACCCACTGCACCTGCCCGCCCTTGATCAGGTGGGCCACGGCGCCGTCGCCGACCAGGGTGGCGGGAATGCCGTCCTGGAGCAGCTCCCAGACGGTCAGGCGCGCGCCCTGCAGCCAGGGCCGGGTTTCGCCGGCGAACACCTTCGCGATGCGCCCTTCGGCCACGCCGGCGCGGATCACGCCCAGGGCCGTGCCGAAACCGGCCGTGGCCAGCGAGCCGGTATTGCAATGGGTCAGCACGCCGCTGCCGGGTTCGATCAGCGCGGCACCCAGGGCGCCCATGTGGCGGTTCGCGGCCAGGTCTTCGGCCTCGATGGCGCGGGCTTCGCACTCGAGCACATCCCGCCAGTTGGCGCCGGCGACACGAAGCGCCCGGCGCACGCGCGCCAGGGCCCACATCAGGTTCACCGCGGTCGGTCGCGCGGCCTGCAGCCGATCCAGGGCCGGAGCCAGCTTCGATAGCGCCTCGGCGCCGTCGCCGGCCTCGATGCCGCGGCCGGCCAGCACCGCGCCCCAGGCCGCGGAAATGCCGATCGCAGGGGCGCCGCGGACCACCAG
>CAXAYM010000103.1:0-7297 GCA_963973175.1 uncultured Arenimonas sp. | reverse complement strand
GCCGGCGCCTTCGGCGGCGGCCGGGTCCTCGCGCATGCCGGTCTGCACCATCAGGCGTTCGATGGCGGCAACCGCCTGCGCGATTTCCTCGGGTTCAAGCCGCGCCGGTGCACCCGCCTCGAAGGTCACCGCCGGCACGCCGACCGCGGTCGCGGCGACGCGCAGCATGCCCTTGTTGCCGGGGCTGTGCAGCACCACGGTGTTGCCGAAGTGGCGGCTGAACTCGAGCACGTCGGGCCGGGTCAGGTCGGCGCGCACCTGCGGCAGGTTGCTTCGCTCGAAGGAACCGGTGTGGAAATCCACCAGCATGTCGCAGTGGCTGACGATGTCCTGGAAAAAGGCGTTGGCGATGCGCGAGGCGATGGAGCCACTGCGCGAACCGGGGAAGAACCGGTTGAGGTCGCGACGATCCGGCAGGTAGCGGGTGCCACGCGAATAACCGTGCACGTTGACGATCGGAACGCCGATCACCGTGCCCGACAGCCGGGTCGGGTCGATGCCGTGGGCAAGGCGGCGGACGATTTCGACGCCGTTGATCTCGTCGCCGTGCACGCCGGCGACCAGGCACAGCACCGGCCCCGAGAGCGCTCCGCGCGTGACGACCACCGGGCTCGGGATCTCCGCGGCGCTGATGCCGCCGCCGGGACGCCATTCGAGCTGCATGCGCGTGCCCGGCACGACCAGCCGGTCGAGGATGGCCAGCGGGGTGACCAGGTCGGCGGGCGGGGCCAGGAAATCCTCGGGCATCGCCAGGCCGACCGGAGGCGGCGGAGCCTCGTCGCCGCCCGGGGGTTCCACGGGGAAATCCTGCGCCCAGCCGGTACCTGCCGCCAGGGCCAGCGCCAGCGCGGCGCCCGGCGTCAGGACCCGGCGCATCGGGCGCACAGGCCGTGCACTTCCAGGGTCTGGGCGCGTGGCACGAAACCGAGCGCACGCGCCTGTTCGTCGAGCAGGCCGCAGATGCGTTCGTCTTCGAGTTCGATCGCGGACTGGCAGTTGTCGCAGATCAGGAAGGGCACCGAATGCCGCAGGTTCGGATGGTGGCAGCTGACGAAGGCATTCACCGAGGCCAGGCGATGGATGAAGCCCTGCTCGAGCAGGAAATCCAGCGCGCGATACACCGTCGGCGGCGCGCTGGAGCCATTTTCTTCCTTCATCGCGTCCAGCAGGTCATACGCCTTCACCGGCTTGCCGGCGTCGGCGATCAGGCCCAGCACCTGGGCGCGCAGCGGCGTGAGCCGAAGACTGCGCTCGGCGCAGGCTTCCTCCACGGCGCGCACGTAGGCGCCGGCATCGTGGACGTGGTGGTCCGGGTCGGTGCAGTCGTGGATGGCGTGTTTGCCTTTGCTTGCCATGGGTCTAGGTTGGGGCCTGCGGGCCGCCGGTTCAAGCTGGCAGCATGCCGATCGCCGCGTCGATGCGCGCCAGGGCCTCGGCCTTGCCGGCCAGGTACACCGTATGGTCGATCGAGGGGCTGACCTGGGTGCCGGTGATCGCCACGCGCAGCGGCTGGGCGATCTTGCCCAGGCCCACGCCCAGGGCTTCGGCGGTGGCGCGCAGGGCGGCATCGACGCCGGCCGGGCTCCAGTCTTCGACCGCGGCCAGGCGCGTGCGCACTTCCGCCAGCGGCGCGCGGGCGGCGGCGGTGAAGTGCTTGGCGACCGCCGCCTCGTCGTAGGCCTTGAGCGGGCAGTACCAGACGTGGGCGCGCTCGGCCATTTCCTTCAGGGTCTGCACCCGGTCGCGCAGCGCCACCACCACGTCGGCGGGCTTCGGGCCCTTCGCCACGTCGTAACCATGCGCCACCAACTGCGGCTCGAAATGTTTCGCGACGTCGGCCGGCTCGTCGGTCTTGAGGTAGTGCTGGTTGAGCCAGCCAAGCTTGGCCGGGTCCAGGCGCGAGGCCTTCTGGTTGACGTCGTCGATCGCGAACAGCGCCTTGAGCTCATCGCGGCTGAAGATCTCCTGGTCGCCGTGCGACCAGCCCAGGCGCGCCAGGTAGTTGACCAGCGCGTGCGGCAGGTAGCCCTCTTCCTTGTAGGACATCACGTTCGCGGCGCCCGAACGCTTGGAGAGCTTGGCACCCTCGGGATCGAGGATCATCGGCATGTGCGCGAAGTGGGGCACTGGCGCACCCAGCGCCTTGTAGATGTTCACCTGGCGCGGCGTGTTGTTGACGTGGTCGTCGCCGCGGATGACGTCGGTGATGCCCATGTCCAGGTCGTCCACCACCACCGCGAAGTTGTAGGTGGCGTAGCCGTCGGAGCGGAAGATGACCAGGTCGTCGAGCTCGTCGTTGCTCCACTCGATCCGGCCCTTGATCTTGTCCTCGAACACCACGCTGCCGCCGATGGGATTCTTGAAACGGATGACGCGGTTGGGGTCGTCGCGCTTGGGTTCGTTGCGGTCGCGGTAGTAGCCGTTGTAGCGCGGCTTGAGGTTGGCGGCCATCGCCGCCTCGCGCATCGCGTCCAGTTCTTCCTTGGTCTCGTAGGCGTAATAGGCGGTGCCGTCGGCGACCATCTTCTCGGCCACCTCGCGGTAGCGGTCCAGGCGGTCGGTCTGGAAGATCGGGCCTTCGTCGTAGTCCAGGCCGAGCCAGTCCATGGCCTCCAGGATGGCGTCGATGGCGGCCTGGGTGCTCCGCTCGCGGTCGGTGTCCTCCACGCGCAGGATGAATTGGCCGCCGCGGCGGCGCGCCTCCAGGTAGCAGTACAGCGCCGTGCGGGCGCCGCCGATGTGCAGGAAACCGGTCGGACTGGGGGCGAAACGGGTACGGCAGGGCATCGTGGGGGCCGGGGTGGGTCGGTGGGCCGCGCATTTTACGGCAAAAGCCAGGGCCAGCCGGCCGCCTGCGCTACCATGGCGCGGTTCCCCTGCGATTTCCCCCGATGCCCCTGCGTCTTGCCCTGATCTCCCTGCTGCTGCCGCTGGCCGCCCTTGCCTCGCCTGTCGTGCCACCGGCCCTGCCGGAGCCGGCCGGCGAAGCGGCGCCGGCGCCGGTCGCGCCGCGCGTGCTGCTGGTGACCTCGCTGGGCGAGATCACCCTGGAACTGGATGCCGCCGCCGCGCCGCGTACGGTGGAGAACTTCCTGGCCTACGCCCGGGACGGCCACTACAACGGCACCATCTTCCACCGGGTGGTCCCCGGGCTGCTGGTTCAGGCGGGCGGTTTCACGCCCGACCTGCAGGCCAAGCCGACGCGGGCGCCGGTGCCCAACGAGGCCGGCAACGGCCTGTCCAACCTGCGCGGCAGCATCGCGGCCGCCCGCGACCGCGGCGTGTCCGATTCGGCCACGACGCAGTTCTTCATCAACCTGGCCGACAACCCGGCCTTCGACCGCAAGGATGAAGCCAGCCCCTACACCTCGGGTTATGCGGTGTTCGGGCGCGTGGTCCAGGGCATGGACGTGGTCGAACGCATCGCCGCGGTGCCGACCGGCTCGCAGGGCCCTTTCAACGGCTGGGTGCCGACCACGCCGGTGGTGATCGAGCGGGTTCGGCTGCTGGAACCGTCGTCGCCGTGAGCCTGCTCTTCGTTTCCGACCTGCACCTGGACGCAGGGCGCCCCGCCACCACCCAAGCCTTCCTGCAGCTCCTCGGGAACGAGGCGCGGACGGCCGAGGCGGTCTACATCCTCGGCGACCTGTTCGAGGCCTGGGTGGGCGATGACGATCCGGGTGAGCCCGGGGCCAGCGTCTGCGCAGCGCTCACGGCGCTGTCGGCCAGCGGCGTGCCGGTGTTCCTGATGCGCGGCAACCGCGATTTCCTCTACGGCCAGCACATGGCCGAGCGCTGCGGTGCCACGCTGCTGCCCGACCCCTGCGTGGTCTCGCTTTACGGCGTGCCGACGCTGCTGATGCACGGTGACCTGCTGTGCACCGATGACACCGCCTACCAGGCGTTTCGCCGGCAAGTGCGCGACCCGGCCTGGCAGCGCGACTTCCTGGCCCAGCCCCTGGCGGCGCGGCAGGCCTTTGCCGCCCAGGCCCGCGCGGCCAGCCGCGAGCACCAGCAGGGCGCGTCGGAGTCGATCATGGACGTCAATCCGGACGCGGTCGCCGACACCATGGCCCGCCACGGCGTCACCCGCCTGATCCACGGCCATACCCACCGGCCGGCGATGCACTCGCTCCTGGTCGGGGACCGGCCGGCGCAGCGCATCGTGCTCGGTGACTGGTACGACCAGGGCAGCCTGCTGCGGCTCGGTCCCGACGGGCTGGTGCTGGAAACGCTTGCCGTGCCCGCGGACACAGCAGCGGACTGAGCCGGCGGGCCTGGCGGACTCCGCCGGTTTCATGCGTAAGCGGGACACCCACGAAGGAGTCCCTGCCATGACGATCGACCGCCGTCGTTTCCTCCCTCTCGCCGCGCTGGGCGTCCTTGCCACCAGCGTGCCGGCCTTCGCGCGACCGCGCACCGGCGCCCGCGGCGACACCCGCCTCGCCCTCGCTTTCTCCTCCTTCCCGGGTATCGGGCGGATCGGCGGTCCCAAGCTGGCGGACGCGATCTGGAGCAACACCAAGGTGAAGGCGCGGGTCGAAGACTCGCTGCCGGTGCAGCTTCTCGCGGCGCGTTTCGAGGGCAGCAAGCCGGTTTCCGGGTTTGCCTCGCCGGTCGCGAAGCTCGCGTCCGGGGACGACGGCCGCACGCTCGGCAAGTTGCTGTCCGGCGACATGTACTTCCCGGGTGAAACCTTCCTCCCCGTGGACCTCTACCTCCCGGGCGACATGTACCTGCCTGAGGCGTTCAACGTCCCCGCCGGAAGCCTTGGCAAGGATCCGGACCATTTGTTCAGCACGCGCGAAGCGCGGTCCCTGCTGGGCGACGCAATCGCCAGAGCACCCGGTTTCCGGCCAAAGGGACGGGTGCTGTTCGCGTTCGCCCTCGTCAGCCCGGGTGCCGGCATCCCGTCGCAGGGACTGGTCTTCGAGCTCGACAGGAAGTGAGCATGCGCCGGCCCTGTCGGCCGCATGCTTTAGACTCCGGGACAGGCGCTGCCCCGGAGTCGCGATGAACGACGCTGCCGAAGAGAACGCCCCCGACGCCGCCGCGCACGAACCGGTGCCGGCGGCGCTGGACGCGCAGATCTACGCCCAGCTGCGCGCCATCGCGCGCCGCCACCTTGCCCAGTGGGGCGCCGGCGTCACCACCAGTCCCACCACGATCGTCCACGAGGCCTGGATGCGGCTGGCCGGGAACGGTGGCGGGTTCTGGGGCGACCGCGCCCACTTCCTCGCCGTGGCTTCGCGGGCGATGCGGCAGCTGCTGGTGGACAAGGCCCGACGGCGCATGGCCGCCAAGCGCGGCGCCGGCGCGATCCACCTGGACGACCCCGAGCAGGCCGCCGACGATCCGCTGGCGCGCGCCACCGTGCTCCACGTGGACAATGCGCTGGCGGCGCTGGAAAAACACGATGCGATCCTCGCGCGCGTCGTCGAATGCCGTTTTTTCGCCGGGCTCAGTTCCGCCGAAACCGCGCTGGCCCTGGGGCGATCGCTGCGCACGGTCGAACGCGATTGGGCGCGGGCACGCGCCTACCTGGTGTTGGCATTGCAGGACTAGGCGATGGCCGGCGATCAGCCCGACTGGAAGCGCATCGACGAACTCTTCGACGCCTGCCTGGACCTGGACGAAGGGGCGCGCCGCCGCTTGCTCGACAACCACTGCGGGGAGGAACCCGCGCTCAGGCGCCAGGTCGAGGCGCTGCTCTCGGCGAGTCCGCGCGGCGAGGCCCTGCTGGGGCAGCGCGACGCCATGCTCGAGGGCCTGCTACCCGACGGCCCCGCTGGCGGCCCGCTGCTCGAACCCGGCACCCGCCTCGGCGACTACACCATCGTCCGCCTGCTCGGTGAAGGTGGCATGGCGCGCGTCTACCTGGCCGAACAGCAGGCAGCGGACTGGCAGCGCGAAGTCGCGATCAAGGTGCTGTCGGTGGGCGGCGCCGAGATGCTGGCGCGTTTCCACGCCGAGCGCCGCATCCTCGCGGGACTCGAGCATCCGGGCATCGCCCGGCTGATCGACGCGGGCACCACGCCCGCCGGCCTGCCCTACCTGGTCACCGAGCGGGTGGAGGGCGAACCGATCCACCGGTACTGCACGCGCCATGCACTGCCGCTGCCCGCACGTCTTGACCTGTTCCTGCAGCTCGCCGATGCGGTCCAGCACGCCCATGCGCGCCTGATCGTGCATCGCGACATCAAGCCGTCCAACGTGCTGGTCGATGCCGAGGGTCGCGTGCGCCTGCTCGACTTCGGCATCGCCCGCCTGGTCGAATCCGATGACCGCGATCCGCTCACCCGCTCGGGCCAGCTGCCGATGACGCCTGAATATGCCGCGCCGGAGCAGCTGGCCGGCGGCGCCATCAGCATCGCCATCGATATCTACCAGCTCGGCCTGATGCTGTTCGAACTGGCCACTGGCTTGCCGCCCTGGAAACACTGGACCAGCGGCAGCGACCTGCCCTCGCGCTTGCTGCCGCGCGCGAGCGTGGCGGCCCAGGCCGCGACGCGGCCGATCCAGGGACTGGAAGCGCGCCGGCTGCGCGGCGACCTGGACGCCATCATCGAACGGGCCACCGCCAGCCGGCCGGGCGACCGCTACGCGACCGTGCAAGGGCTGGCCAACGACCTGCGCTGCCACCTGCGCGGCGAGCGCCCCGGCGTGCGCCGGGAAAGCCTGCCGGCGGCACTGTGGCGGCTTGCGCGGCGAAACCGCGTGGCTGCATTGGCCAGCGTGCTGCTGCTGGCGGCGCTGGTCGGCTGGGCCGTCACCCTGCAGTGGCACGCCGCGCGGCTCGAACGCGAGCGCGAAACCGCCCAGCGCGAAGCCCTGCGCGCCCAGCACGCGCGCAGCTTCCTGCTCGACATGTTCCAGCGCTCCGACCCCCTGTTTCAGGAGCAGCCCGGGGAGCAGGAGATCGTCGCCTGGCGTTGGCTGCCCCAGGTGGAGGCCGACGCAAGGCGCGCACTGGCCGACACGCCCGGCGTGCAGGCCGACCTGTTCGAAACCATCGCCGCGCTCTACCGGCGGGCCGGCGATGCCGGCGCCGCGGAACGCCTGCTGCGCGAGGCGCTGACGCTTCACGACCGCCTGGATCCGCCCGACCGCGGCGCGATGGCCCGCCTCCGCGCCGAACTGGCCTCCCTGCTCAGTGGCGACGGGCCCAACGACGAGGCCGGACTGCTGGTCGCCCAGGCGCTGGAAGGCGCGCGGGAACTGGCGCCGGCCGACCCGCGAACCGCGGTGGCCGTGCTGCTCGACGCGGCCAGCGTGGCCGGCGCGCGTGCACGCAGCG
>CAXAYM010000102.1:0-7448 GCA_963973175.1 uncultured Arenimonas sp. | reverse complement strand
AAGGAACCCCGTATCCGCGTCGCGGTCGACCTGGACCAGCCGGCCGACCCGAAGGTCAGCACCGGCCTGGGCTTTTTCGACCACATGCTCGAACAGCTGGGCAAACACGGCGGTTTTGCGCTCGACCTGCGCTGCGAGGGCGACCTGCACATCGACGAACACCACACCGTCGAAGACTGCGCCCTGGCGCTGGGCCAGGCCCTGCGCGAGGCCCTGCAGGACAAGCGCGGCGTCGGCCGCTACGGCGATTCGGTCGGTCGTGGCGCCATCACCCTGCCGATGGACGAAACCCTGGCCGGCGCCGCGGTGGATCTTTCCGGGCGGCCGTATTTCGTCTTCGAAGGCAGCTTCGCCCGCGACGAGGTCGGCGGACTGGCCACCGAACTGGTGCCGCACTTCTTCCGTTCGCTGGCCGACGAGGCGCGGATGAGCCTGCACCTGCGCGTGCAGGGCGAGAACAGCCACCACCAGGTCGAGGCCTGCTTCAAGGCCGTGGCCCGTGCCCTGCGCAAGGCCATGCGTCGCGAGGGTCGCGACCTGCCCAGCACCAAGGGCGTGCTGTGAAGGTCGTGCTGGTCGATTCCGGCGGCGCCAACCTGGGCTCGGTGCGCTACGCCCTGGAACGCCTGGGCGTGGCGCCGGTGGTCAGCGGCGACGCGGCGGTCATCGCGGGCGCCGATCGCGTGATCCTGCCGGGCGTCGGTGCCGCCGCACCCGGGATGGCGCGCCTGCGCGAGCTGGACCTGGTGCCGACCCTGCGTGGCCTGGACAAGCCGCTGCTCGGCATCTGCCTGGGCATGCAGCTGCTGTTCGAATCCTCCGAGGAAGGCGAGGTCGACTGCCTGGGCCTGCTGCCCGGCCGCGTGCGCCGCATGCGACCGGCGGCCGGCCTGCGCGTCCCGCACATGGGCTGGAACCGCCTGGACCCGCGCGGTCGCAGCCCCCTGCTCGAGGGCATTCCCGACGGGGCCCAGGTCTACTTCGTGCACGGTTACGCCGCCCCCGTGGATGCCAACACGATCGCCAGCAGTGAACACGGCGATGCGTTCGCCGCCGTCGTCCAGCGCGGCAAGGTCGCCGGTGCCCAGTTCCATCCGGAACGTTCGGCCGCCTTCGGCGCCCGGCTGCTGGCCAACTTCATCGCGCAGGGCCTGTGATGTCCGACTTCATTGTCTATCCCGCCATCGATGTGCGCGAAGGCCGCGTGGTCCGGCTGCGCCAGGGCGACTACGCCCAGGAAACCCGCTACCCGGCCGATCCTTTCGAGCTGGCCCGCCGGTACGCCGACGCCGGCGCCACCTGGCTGCACCTGGTGGACCTGGACGCGGCCCGTGCCGGCGGCTACACGCTGGCGCCGCTGCTTCGACGCCTGAAAGCGGAGACGCCGCTGCAGGTGCAGACCGGCGGCGGCGTGCGCAGCGAAGCCGACGTCGACGCGCTGCTCGAAGCCGGCGCCGACCGGGTCGTCGTCGGCTCGCTGGCGGTGCGCGAGTCCGGGCGCGTCGCGTCCTGGGTGGCGCGTTACGGCGCCGCCCGCCTGACCCTCGCACTGGACACGCGTCGCGATGCCGAGGGCCGCTGGCGCCTGCCGGTGCATGGCTGGACCGAGGACGGCAGCAAGGAACTCGACGTGCTGGCCGCCGCCTATGACGAAGTCGGGCTGCGCCACCTGCTGTGCACCGACATCAGTCGCGACGGCATGCTCTCGGGTCCGAACATCGAGCTCTACCGTTACCTGTGCCAGCGCTTCCCGCGCCTGGCCGTGCAGGCCTCGGGCGGCGCCCGGGAAACGGCCGACCTCGCTGCCGCCCGCGCGGCGGGCTGCGGCGTCATCGTGCTGGGCAAGGCGCTGCTCGACGGCCGCTTCACGCTGGACGAGGCGCTGGCCGAGGCCCTGACATGCTGAGCCGCCGCATCATTCCCTGCCTGGACGTGCGCGACGGCCAGGTGGTCAAGGGCGTGCGCTTCCGCGACCACGTGGTCATGGGCGCCATCGAAGACCTTGCCTTGCGCTACCGCGACGAGGGCGCCGACGAACTGGTGTTCTACGACATCACCGCCAGCCCCCAGGGCCGGGGCGTCGATGTCGCCTGGGTCGAACGCGTGGCCCGGCTCCTGGACATCCCGTTCTGCGTCGCCGGCGGCATCCGTTCGGTGCAGCAGGCACGCACCGTGCTGCACGCCGGTGCCGACAAGGTATCGGTGAACACGCCGGCCCTGGATCGCCCGGAGCTGGTGTCCGAGCTCGCCGCCGAGTTCGGCGTGCAGTGCGTGGTGGTCGGCATCGACAGCCTGCGTGATGCCGACGGCGAATGGCGCGTACGCGCCTACACCGGGGATCCCGACCGCACCCAGGCCTTGCCGCGCCGCACCCTGGACTGGGTGGAGCAGGTGCAGGACCTGGGCGCCGGCGAGATCGTGCTCAACTGCATGGGGGCCGACGGCGTGCGCAGTGGCTACGACATCGAACAGCTGCAGGCGGTGCGCGCGATCTGCCGGGTGCCGCTGGTCGCATCGGGGGGCGCCGGCGAGGCCGCGCATTTCGCCGCGGCCTTCGAACAGGCGGACGTGGACGCGGCCTTGGCCGCCAGCGTCTTCCATGCCGGCACCGTTCGTATCCGTGAACTCAAATCCACGCTGCGCGCGCGCGGCATCGAGGTGCGTGATGACGCCTGAGCAGATCGACAACCTGGCCTGGGACAAGCAGCAGGGCCTGCTGCCCGCCATCGTGCAGGACGCCAACGACCACCGCGTGCTGATGCTGGGTTACATGGACCGCGCCGCGCTGGACGCCACCCTGGCCACCGGTCGGGTCACCTTCTACAGCCGCAGCAAGCAGCGGCTGTGGATGAAGGGCGAATCCACCGGCAACGTGCTCGCCCTGGTGTCGCTTGAAGCGGACTGCGATGGCGACACCCTGCTGGTGCAGGCCCGCCCGGCGGGCCCGACCTGCCATCTGGATCGTCCGAGCTGCTTCGCGGGCGCCCCGGCCGCCTTTCTGCCGCAACTCGACGCACTGGTGGCCCGTCGCGAGCGCGAACGCCCGGAAGGCAGCTACAGCACGCGGCTGTTCACCGACGGCACCCGCCGCATCGCCCAGAAGGTGGGCGAGGAAGGCGTGGAGACCGCGCTCGCGGCCGTTGCCCAGGACGACGCCGCGCTGCTGGGCGAGGCGGCCGACCTGGCCTTCCACCTGCTGGTCTTGCTGCGCTCGCGCGGGCTTGGCCTGGCGGACGTGGAAGCCGTGCTGCGCGACCGCCACGCCGCCGCGACGCGCTGAGGGCAGGGCGGTCGCGGATTGGCGATAATCGCGGCTTCTGTCCTGGAGCCGCGCATGCGCCTGTCGTTCTTCGTTTGCCTGCTGGTGCTGGCGGGCCTGGCTCCCGGGGCGGCGGCGCGCGCCTGCAATGCCGGCGTGGTGTTCGAGGACCTGGACGCAGATGGCCGGCGCGACCGCGGCGAGCGCGTGCTCGAGGGCATCGCGGTGTCCGATGGTCGCCGCATCGTGCGCACCGACGCGCAGGGCCGCTGGTCGCTGCCGCTCTCGCCCGACCACACCGTATTCGTCATCAAGCCGGCCAGCCACGCGTTCCCGACCGGCAGCGACGGCCTGCCGGTTTTCTGGCGCCACGTGGTGCGCAGCCGGCAACCGGCGCTGCGGTACGGCGGCCTGGAGCGGCAGACGCCGCGCTGCCATGATTTCGCCCTGGTGCCCCGGGCCGCGCCGGCCGGGAAACCATTGAAGGTGCTCGTGTTCGGCGACCCGCAGCCCAAGACCACGGTTGACGTTGACTATTACGCCCGCGACATCGTGGCGCCGATCGCCGGCGTCGCCGGCGGCGCGCCCGCGGCGGACCTGGGGCTGACCCTGGGCGACGTGGTCAGCGACGACCTGTCCCTGTACCCGGCGATGAAGCGCCACACCGCGACGCTGCGCACGCCCTGGCTGCACGCGGCCGGCAACCACGACCTGGACTTCGACGCGACCGGTGACGAAAGCTCGCTCGACACCTTCCGCCGCCACTTCGGTCCCGACACCTTCGCCTGGGAAGAGCCCCAGGCCAGCTTCATCGTGCTCGATGACGTGATCTACCAGCCGGGCGCGGCAAAGCCCTACATCGGCGGCCTGCGCGAGGACCAGTTCACCTTCCTGGCGGCCTACCTCGCGGGGCTGCCGCGCGATCGCCGGCTGGTGCTGGCCGCACACATCCCGTTCTTCGACGAGCCCGGACGCGAAACCTTCCGGCGCGCGGACCGCGAGCGCCTGTTCGAACTGCTCCGGCCGTTCACGAACGTGCTGCTGCTGACCGCCCACGGCCACGTCCAGCGCCACCACCGCCACGGCCCGGCCGATGGCTGGCGGGGCGCGACGCCACTGCATGAATACAACGTCGGTGCCGCCTGCGGCGGCTACTGGAGCGGGCTGAAGGACGGGCAGGGCATTCCCGATTCACGCATGTCCGATGGCACGCCGAACGGCTACGCCAGCGCGACGTTCTCCGCCGACGGCGACTACGCGCTGCACTGGCACGTGGCCCGCGGTGGCGAGGCCACCATGCACCTGCACGCGCCGAACGTGCTGCGCGCCGGCGCCTACCCGGGCGTGGGCGTGTACGCGAACGTGTACATGGGCGAAGCCGACACCCGCGTTGAATACCGGATCGACGGTGGCGACTGGCAGCCGATGCGCCTGAGCGACCAGCCCGATCCGACCCTGCGTGCGCAAAACCTGCTCGACGACGCCGCCACGGAGCTGCGCGGCTACGACCGCCTGCCCGAAGCCGGGGAAACGACGCACCTGTGGCGGGGCACGCTGCCGACGAACCTGGGCCCCGGCGACCATCTGGTCGAGGTCCGTGCCTTCGACCGCTGGCGCGGCGAAGTCAGGGCGTCCACAAGCTATCGCCTGGAAACCGCGACGCCCTGAAGCCAGCTCAGGGCGTGATGGCCGAGAAGTCCTCGACCCGCGCATGGCCGTGCGTGGCCTCGCCGGTCCGCGGCGTCGGATAGTCCTGGCGGCGGTCCACCAGCACCGTATCCAGCCCGGCCTCGCGGGCGGCGTCCAGTTCCTCGACCACGTCGGACAGGAACAGGACCTGCGCCGCCGGCACGTCCAGGGCCTGCACGATGCGCCGGTAGCTGTCGGCCTCGCGCTTGCCGCCGTATTCGGTGTCGAACCAATTCGAAACCATTCCCGTCAGGTCACCGGCGTCGGAGTGTCCGAAGAAGAGACGCTGGGCCGGCACGGACCCCGACGAATAGACGTTGATCGAATGCCCGTCGGCATGCCACTTACGCAGCGCCTCCACGGCATCCGGATAAACGTGGGCCGTGAAATCCGCCTGCCCGTAGCCATCCTTCCAGATCATGCCCTGCAGGGCCTTGAGCGCCGTGTGCTTGCGGTCCATTTCGATCCAGCCCTGCAGCGTCTCGACGATCATCTCGTCCCGGCAGACGCCGCCGGTTTCCGCCGCCACCTGGTCGAGCCACCGCCGCACTTCGGGGTCCTTGCCGTGCCCGGCCACGAAACCGGGCAGCGCACGCCGCGCATACGGGAACAGCACGTCCTTCACGAACGAGATGCTCGACGTCGTGCCTTCGATGTCGGTCAGGATGGTTTTCATCCGGCCTGGCCGGGTTCGTAGCGGGGGAAGCGCCGGGCGATGTCGGTGCCGGTGAAGTGCCCGACCCAGCCGTCGGCTTCGGTGAAGAAGCGGATGGCGATGAAGCTCGGCTCCGGGCCCATGTCGAACCAGTGCGTGGTGCCGTCGGGCACGCCGACCAGGTCGCCGGCCTCGCAGCGGATCTCATAGACCTTGTCGCCCACGTGCAGCGAGAACAGGCCCGAGCCGGCCACGAAGAAGCGCACCTCGTCTTCCTTGTGGTAGTGCTCGTCCAGGAACTTGGCGCGCGCCGCGTCCTTCGCCGGGTTGTCGGGCGAGATCGAGACCACGTCGACGCTGTTGAAACCGTTTTCGGCCACCAGTTTGTCGATGTCGCTGCGGTAGGCGGCCATCACCTCTTCGGGTGACGCGCCCGGCTGCACCGGCGCGCTGGCCTGCCACTGTTCGAAGCGCACGCCGATGGGCTTGAGGCGCTCGGCGATCTGCGCCAGGTCTTCGGTGCTCGAAAGCGGCGTGGACGGGTCGTCGTGGTCGAAAATGCGAAGGCGGCTCATGCTTGCAGTCTCCGGAGGTCGAGTTCGCAGGACAGCAGGAATTCGAAGGCTTCCAGGTGCCGGCGGGCTTCGGCCATGTCCTTGCCCCAGGCATAGAGCCCGTGGCCGTTGATCAGGTAGCCCCACATCGGCTGCTGGTCGAGCAGGGTTTCCACCCATTCGGCCAGTTCACCCATGTCCTGGGTGTTGGAAAGCACCGGCACGTCCACGGCCATCTCGTGGGTCTGGTTGCCGGCGAAGGCCTTGAGCAGCTCGTAGCCTTCCAGGTGGACGTGGCCCTGGGCCGCGTAGAGCCGCGAGGCCACCGTCTGCACGTGGGAGTGGGTGTGCAGCACGCAGCCCACGTCCGGGTAGCGGGCGTAGAGCTGGGTGTGCAGCAGGGTTTCGGCCGAGGGGCGGTGGTCGGTGGCCACGGCCTTGCCGGCCATGTCCACGACCATGATGTCGGTGGCCACCAGCCGGCCCTTGTCGCGGCCCGAGATGGTGATCGCGGCATGGCGCTCGTCCAGGCGCATCGAGAAATTGCTGCTCGTCGCCGGCGTCCAGCCCAGCGCGGACAGTTCGCGGGTGGCGGCAACGATTTCGTCGGCGCGGTCGGCCAGTTGGGCGGGGTCGTAGGGCGTTCTGCTCATGGGCAAAGTCTAGCCGATGGGACCGCCGGGGGCAGGCTTGACCTGCATCAACCCCGCGTTCACCCGGAATGCGTAAACTGCCGCCAGCCAACGGAAACCGTCCGTAGCCAAGGAGCATCCATGAACACCACAAACACTTCCCGCCGCGGCTTCCTGGTCAAGGCCGCCCTGCTGGCCGCCGCCGCGCCTTTCGTGGCGCCCGCCCTGGTCGGCCAGGCCCGCGCCCAGGAGCTCAAGCCCCTGCCGCTGGACAACCCGCAGGCCAAGGCCCTGGCCTATGCGCTCGACGCCAAGGCCGTGAACCACCCGAGCTTCAAGCCGGGCAGCAACTGCGGCAACTGCCAGTTCTTCACCGCTGCCACCGGTGCCTGCACCCTGTTCCCGGGCTTCTCGGTCCCGGCCGAAGCCTGGTGCAGCGCCTGGGCCAAGAAGGCCGCCTGAGGCCACGCTGCCGGCCGTCTCGGCCGGTGAGACGCCCCGGAGGCTAGAATCCCCGGCATCCACCAATGCCGGGGTTTTCTTTTGTCCGCAACGCAGCTTGTTTTCCTCCTGATTGGCACGCTGGCCGGCGCGGTGCTGGGTTTCTGGCTGGTTTCGGCGGGCGCCCGGCGCCAGCGCGAGGCCCAACAGGCCGAACA
>CAXAYM010000101.1:0-7466 GCA_963973175.1 uncultured Arenimonas sp. | reverse complement strand
GCGTGCGCGGCGCGCTGGAGTCGGGCGACGTCAACCGCCTGGCCACCCACTACCACTGGACCGGCACCAGCGCCCGCGGCGGCCGCTACCTGATGGACGAACTCGAGGACATCGCCCGTCGTCCGCTGGTCGCGATCGACTTCGTGTATCCGGAGCCCGCACCGGCGCTGCCCGACGCCTTCGGCTACGGTCCGGCCCCGGAGCCCACGGCGGCGGTCAGCTCCGACCCCGCCAGCGAGCCCCGGCAAACCGACTACCCCCTGTCCGGCACGGACGGGCGCACCGGCGCCGCGCCCGCCCCGCCCCGCCAGGTCCGGCCCCGGGCCTTGCGCGTCGAACAGGCGAGCAGCGCGTCGGACCCGGGATCGACCCGCACCGACTTCCTGCTGCGCCGGCACGCCGGCTGCTGGTGGATCGAACTCTAGGACCGCCCGGCGCGAGGGGCGGACGGCTAGAATGCCGGCTTCGCACCGGAGCCGAGCGCCCATGAAGTACCCCGACCACATCTGGCACAACGGACACATCAAACCCTGGGCCGAGGCCACCGTGCACGTGATGGCGCACGGACTGCACTACGGCAGTTCGGTGTTCGAAGGCATCCGCAGTTACGCCACGCCAGAGGGCCAGGCGATTTTCCGGCTCACCGACCACCTGCAGCGCCTGTACGCCTCGGCGAAGATCTACGACATGCCGGTGCCCTACGACCTCGACACCCTGGCCCAGGGCTGCCGCGAGGTCATTCGCGCCAACGGCCTGGAAAAGGCCTACCTGCGCCCGATCGCCTACCGCGGCCTCGGCGGTTTCGGGCTGTCGGCGGAAACACCGGTCGACGTGGCCATCGCCGCCTGGCACATGGGGCCCTATCTCGGCCCGGAAGTCCTGGAGACCGGCATCGACGCCTGCGTCTCGAGCTGGCAGCGTTTCGCGCCCAACACCATCCCAGCCGGCGCCAAGGCCGGCGGCAACTACCTCAATGGCCAGCTGGTGGCGCGCGAGGCCCGGCGCCTGGGCTTCGGCGAGGGCATCGCCCTGGCCTCCACCGGCCTGCTGAGCGAAGGCGCCGGCGAGAACCTGTTCCTGGTCTTTGACGGGGCGCTGCACACCACGCCGGTCAGCGCGGCGCTGCTCAACGGCATCACTCGCAACTCGATCATGGTGCTGGCGCGCGAGGCCGGTCTCGAGGTGGTGGAACGCGACATGCCGCGCGAATACCTGTACCTGTGCGACGAACTGTTCATGTGCGGCACTGCGGCGGAGATCACGCCCATCCGCAGCGTCGATGGCCACCCGGTCGGCACCGGCAAACCCGGCCCGGTGACCCGTCGCATCCAGGACCTGTTCTTCGGCCTCTTCGACGGCGCCACGCCCGACAAGCACGGCTGGCTCGAAAAGGTGTGAGTCAGTCGTCGGTGAAGCGCAGGATGGCGACGGCGCCCTGCTCCGGACGCGGGGCGATGCTGACTTCCCAGCCGTAGAGTTCGCACAGGCGGCGCACGATCGAGAGGCCGATGCCGCCGCCCACCGTGCCGCCGGCGCCCGAGCCGCGGTAGCCGCGTTCGAACAGGCGGGCCGCGTCTTCTTCGCTCAGGCCCGGGCCGGTGTCTTCGATGCGCACCTGGTGGGCCTCGACCACCAGCCGCACCTCGCCTTCGGCGGTGTATTTGCAGGCGTTGCCGAGCAGGTTGCCGATGGCCACGGAGAGCACCGCTTCCGGCGCCTCGACCATCGCCTGCTCGTCGCCCTCGCAGTGAACTTCCACCGGCTTGCCGCCCAGCTGGGTACGCGCGGCGTCGGCCAGCTGGTGGCACAGCTTGAGCAGCGAGGTATGCCCGGTGCCGCGCTCGTTGCGCGAGAGCATCAGCAGCGCCGTGGTCAGGTCGGTGCACTGCTGGGCGGCGCGCTCGATGCGCAGCAGCCGCTGGCGGGTCTTTTCCGGCAGGTCCGGGTTGGCCAGCAGCAGCTCGGCGGCACCGCTGATCACGGCCAGCGGTGTGCGCAGCTCGTGGCTGACGTCGGAGTTGAACTCCCGGTCGCGCTTGACCAGCGTCGTCATCCGTTCGGCGTAGTCGTCCAGCGCGGCGGCAAGCTGGCCTACTTCGTCCTGGGCGAAATGCGGTGCGAGCTTCTCGGGACGTTCGCGGCCGGCCAGTCCTTCCAGGCGACGCGCCAGTTCGGTGACGGGGCTGATGACCCGTTTCGAGGACCAGAATCCGATCACCAGCGACAGGAGCGAGAACACGGCCACCACGCCGACCAGGGCGTAGGTCAGCTGCTGCTGGCTCGTGCGCTCCTGAGATATGTCGTAGGTCAGGAAGAACCAGTGCTCGGCGTCCTTCTTGACCGCCAGCTTGTAGGTGCGGGTCCGGCCCCGGTCGTCGGTATCGGTGATCTCGTGCACGCCCTCGGGCAGGTCGCGCCAGTTGAAGGGCACGTTGCCGAACCGGCGCTTGCTGTAGACGATGCCCCAGATCTTCTCGAAGGGCAGGCCAAGCACCCCATCGGGATCTTCATAGAAGCGCTCGGCATAGTCACCGACGTTCTCGAACAGGGCTTCGCCGATCAGCTGGTCCTCCAGCTGCTCACGCAGCAGCACCGTCGCCACGGCGAACAGCCCCGTCAGCCCGAAGCCGAGCAGGAAGAAGGAGAGGATGATCCGGCTGCGGAGTCTCCGCCGGTAGCGCATGGCCTAGCCCGCGTCGGGATCGGCGATGCGGTAACCGATGCCGTGCCGGGTCTGGATGAGCGCCTTGTCGAAGGGCTTGTCCACGGCGGCCCGCAGGCCGTGGATGTGCACGCGCAGCGAATCCGAATCGGGCAGTTCCTCGCCCCAGACCCGGGTTTCGAGCTCCTGGCGGGTGACGACCGAGGGCGAGGATTCCATCAGCGACTGCAGGATCTTGAGCGCGGTCGGATTGAGCTGCAGCAGCTTGCCGCCGCGACGGACTTCCAGCGTGTCCAGGTTGTATTCGAGGTCGGCGACGTTGAGCACGCGCGGCTGCGCGGCCTTGCCGCGTCTGGCCAGCACGGCCAGGCGGGCTTCGACTTCCTGCAGCGCGAAGGGTTTGACCAGGTAATCGTCTGCGCCTGAATCAAAACCCTCGAGCTTGTTGTCCAGCGAATCCCTCGCGGTGAGCATCAGCACCGGGGTCTGCTTGCGGCCTTCCTGGCGCAGTTTTCGGCAGACCTCCAGGCCGTCCATGCCCGGCAGGTTCAGATCCAGCACGATGGCATCGAAGTCGTTGACGACCGCGAGGTGCAGGCCGGTGACGCCGTCTGCGGCGTAATCGACCGTGTGACCGCGGTCCTCGAGGTAATCCCCGAGGTTGGCGGCGATGTCGCGGTTATCTTCGACGACGAGGATGCGCATCCGCTTACATCGAATCCATCGGGTCTGGTTTGTGGATCGACTTCTGCTGGCGATGCAGGCGGTCGCGGGACTCTTCCATCGTGCGACGGCGCTCGGCGACGGTCTGGCAGCGGGTCACCTTGCGGTGGCTGCCGGTCGGGCGGCTGTGGTCGCAGACCAGGCGGCTGTCGTTGCGGGCCTGGGTCAGGATGGTGTTGATGCGCTCCTGGTCGTTGAACACCGTGACCTTGGCCGGCTCGGCCAGCTCGGCCACCGAGTCCACGCCTTCGAGTTCACGGGAGATGCGGTCGAGCGCCTCGCGCACTTCGGCGCGCGACTTCGCATCGATCTCGACATAGGTCTTGCCGTCGGCCAGGTCCTGTTCGATCTCGGCGCGCTGCTCGGCGAAGTCGCCTTCGGTCAGGGCGAGCTGGGACTCCTGGGCAGCGAAGGCGAAGGCGGGCGTCACGGCCAGCAGAAAGGCAATCAGGGTCTTTTTCATCGGGAGGTCCTCGGTGCGGGTTCTGTGCCAACGGGTTCAGGACTAACGAGCGTTTGATTCTTACCACACGTCAAGGCTGTGTAAACAGGCCGAAGGTATCACCCGACGGGCAAAGAAAGGCCCGGGAGGCGCCTTCGCGACTGGCCCGGGCCGAAAGGTTGCTTACTGCCCCGATTGCCGTAATCCATGGAAACCGCTCTGACGAGGAGGACCACTGGTTTACCGGCCGAGCAAGCCTAGGCGCGGAGGTATTAAGGCCGCGTTAAATCCGCTTCAGCCTTTGGTTAATCCGCGGGTCCGCTTCCGGGGGGCACGGGTCCGGGGCCGGACGCCGGCGGCCGTGAAATCGACCATGGCACCCGCCACGTCCACCCCGGTGGCCCCTTCGATGCCCTCCAGGCCCGGTGAGGAGTTCACTTCGAGCACCAATGGGCCCGATTTAGACCTCAGAAGATCCACACCTGCAACACCCAGCCCCATCACCCGGGCGGCCCGCCGGGCCGTGTCAATTTCCGGCTCCGAGAGCTCCACCGGGCTGGCGCTGCCCCCGCGGTGCAGGTTGGACCGGAACTCACCCTCCCCCGCCTGGCGGCGCATCGCCGCGACCACCCGGTCGCCGACAACAAAACAGCGCAGGTCGGCGCCTTTGGCCTCGGCCACGAACTCCTGCACCAGGAAATTTGCGTACAGGCCCCGAAAGGCCTCGATGACGCCGCGCGAGGCACTCGCTGTTTCAGCCAGGATCACGCCGTTGCCCTGCGTGCCCTCATTGAGCTTGATCACATGCGGTGGCTTGCCGAGCATGCCCAGCAGGTCGGTGGTGTCGTCCGGGTTGTCGCCGAACACGGTCAGCGGCAGGCCCAGGCCTTCGCCGGCCAGCATCTGATGGCAGCGAAGCTTGTCGCGGGCGCGCAGGATCGCGTCGGAGGGGTTCGGGCTGAACGCGCCCATCAGTTCGAACTGCCGCAGCACCGCGGTGCCGTAGAAGCTCACCGAGGCGCCGATGCGCGGCACCACTGCATCGATGCCGGCCAGCTCCTTGCCCTTGTAGCGCATCTGGAAACGCCCGGGCGCGATGGACATGTAGCAGCGCAGCGGGTCGAGCACGCGCACCACGTGGCCACGATCGCGCGCGGCCTCGACCAGGCGCTGGGTGGAGTAGAGCTTGGCATTGCGGGAGAGGATGGCGAATTTCAAAGGGTCGGTTCCGGGGGCAGGTCGCCCTGCAGGAAGGAGGCGGCGGGATCAACGACGAATCGTCCAGCCAGCGCCGTGCGGCCGAGCAGCATAGGGAAAAGCATGTTGCGGCGCTGGGCCAGGTTCACTTCGACCGGCCACTCCCGCCCGGCCAGGCGCAGGCGGGTCCGGATGAAGATGCGTTCGGACCGGTGGCCACCCGAGTCGGTGACCTTGCGGCGCTCAAGCACCGGGGCTTCGGCGAAGGCCAGCGGCGAATGGTAGCGGCCGGTGTCGAGGCCGAAGCGCACCCATTCGGCGCCGTCGCGCTGGAAGGTTTCCTGGGACTCCACGTGCAGCGAGGAGCTGCGCGCGCCGGTATCGACCTTGGCGCGCACGGCGAGGATGCCCAGATCGGGGAGCGCCAGCCATTCGCGCCAGCCCAGCCGCTGCAGGCCGGTCGGAATCGCCGGGTGGCCGGTCGGGTCCATGGCTCAGGGCGCCAGCTTGCGCTTGAGCGCCCGCGCCATCGACGGCGGCAGCCGGGGCAAGGTGCGCAGCAGCCAGGGCAGGATCCGGCGCTTGGCGCCGCCCAGTGACTCGGGCACCACCGCGTCGATCAGGTGCGGGCCGGGATGCGCCAGCGCGTACTCCAGCGCGTGCACGAAGGCCTCGGCGGTCTCCGCGCGCACCGCGTGCACGCCCATGCCCTGGGCCAGGCGCGCGAAATCCAGGCGCGGACCCCCGATGTCGAGCTGGGAGCGGGCCTTGGGTCCGATGCGCTCCGCGCCCACACGCTCGAGCTCGACGTTGAGCACCGAGTACGAGGCGTTGTTGAAGATGATCGTGGTGACGTCGAGCTTTTCGCGCGCCATCGTCCACAGCGCCTGCAGCGTGTACATCGCCGTGCCATCACCGACCAGCGCCAGCACCGGGCGGTCCGGACAGGCCACCGCGGCGCCGACGGCGTTGGGAAGGCCCTGGCCGATGGCGCCGCCGGTGAGCGTGATCAGGTCGTGCCTGGGGCAGCCGGCGGTCATCATGCCCAGCATCAGGCCGGAGGTGATCGCTTCGTCCACGAGGATCGCGCGCTCGGGCAGCAGGTGGCCGACGGCCTTGCAGACCTTCTCGGCGGTCAGGCGGCCGCGGGGCCGGGCCGGTCGCGAGGCCGGCTGCAGCGCCGGTTCCGAGCCAGCCGCTCCCAGCGCCGCGACCAGGGCCTCCAGGCTGGCCCTGGCGTCCTGCGCCGGGCTGCACAGCGTGTGCACCGTGCATCCCGCAGGCACGAGTTCGCTGGCCTTGCCCGGGTAGGCGAAGAAGGAGACCGGTGCCTTGGCGTCCACCAGCACCAGGTGGTCGAATTCGGCCAGCTGCACGCCGGCGAGTTCGGCCAGGTAGGCGATGCGCTCCACCGGCGGCAGGCCGGCGCCGCGTTCGAGGCGGGTCGGGAAAACTTCCGCCAGCAGCGTCACGCCGGATTTCGCGGCAAGGCGGCCGGCCGCCACGAGGCAGGGCTCGCGCAACGCACGACCGCCCAGCAGCAGCGCCGTGCGCGCACCGGAACCGATAACCTTCGCGATGGCCGCCACCGTCGCCGCATCGGCGCTGTCCAGGACCGCGGGGGACGGCGGCGCGGCCGCCGCGGCGCCGTCGCCCCAGGACACGTCGGCCGGCAGGATCAACGTGGCCACCTGGCCCGGCAGCCCGCGCGCCGCGACGACGGCATCGACGGCATCGCGGCACAGGTCTTCGGTGCGCATCGAGGTGCGCACGAAACCCGGCGAGACATTGCGCGCCACGGTTTCGATGTCCGACTGCAGCTGGGCGTCGAGCGGCATGTGGTAGGTGGCGTGGTCACCGACGATGTTCACCACCGGCACCCGGCCCTTGCGGGCGTTGTGCAGGTTGGCCAGGCCATTGCCCAGGCCGCAGCCAAGATGCAGCAGGGTCGCCGCCGGCTTGTCGGCCATGCGGGCGTAGCCGTCGGCCGCGCCCGTCGCCACGCCCTCGAACAGCGCCAGCACGGCGCGCATGCGCGGCTCGCTGTCGAGCGCGGCGACGAAATGCATCTCGCTGGTGCCGGGATTGCTGAAACACACCTCGATGCCGGCATCGGCAAGGGTCTTCATCAGGGCTCGGGCGCCGTTGGGCATGGGTCTCTCCGGATCGGTGGGCCGCGCTCAGCCGCGGTCGAGGTGGTGGGGGCCGATGTCGGCGACGCGGGTGACGCCGGCCAGCGCCATCGTGACCTGCAGTTCGCGGTGCCAGCTTTCGAGCAGGCGGGCGACGCCGCGCTCGCCCCCCGCGGCCAGCGCCCAGGCCCAGGGCCGGCCGATCATCACGCCGCGGGCGCCGAGGGCCAAGGCGCGGAACACGTCCACGCCGGAGCGCAGGCCACCGTCCACCAGCACCTCCGCGCGGCCCGCTACGGCGGCGACCACG
>CAXAYM010000100.1:0-7508 GCA_963973175.1 uncultured Arenimonas sp. | reverse complement strand
CAGGGCCGCACCGCGAACCAGGCGATGAGGAGCATGATGCCGAAGACCGTGCCGACCAGGCCGACGTAGGGCGCCGTCGAGCCGATGTTGGCCAGCAGTTCGAGGTTGTGCTCGAGGCGGTCGACTTCGCGGGCGAAGGTGGCGCGCATCGCACGCTGGGCGCCCTCGAGCTGGGTGCGGCCGTCCAGGCCCTTCTTCTGGCGCAGGCGGGCGAATTCGCGGAAGCCCGCCTCGAAGATGGCTTCCAGGCCCGAAACCACGCGGTTGCGGTCGGTGGCGCTGCGGTAGAGCTGGGTCAGGTCCACGCCCGACCAGAAGCGCGATTCGAACTCGTCGGCTTCGTCGGTGGCCTGCGAATACACCCGGTTCTTGCGGAAGATGATGACCCAGCTCAGCACCGAGCCCAGCAACAGCAGCAGCACGATCAGCTGCACCGGCAGGCTGGCGTGCAGCATCAGCTGCAGGTAGCTCAGCCCGGCCCCGGAACTGGCGGCGGCGGCGTCGGCGGCGGCCGGCACGGCCTCCACGGGCAGCTCGGTCACCGGGGCGGCGGCGAGGATCAGGGCGGTGGCTGGCGACATCGACGGGACTCCGGATCAGGGGGTATGCGCGAACAGCCACTCGGGCAGCGCGCGGGGTTTGAAACTGGAGGCCACCAGGCAGGCGGCGCGGACTTTCGCGCCGACCAGCACCTGGTCGCCCCGGGTGACCTGCTGCGCGAACAGCAGGCTGGCGCGCCGGCGTTCGAGCAGTTCGACGCTGGCCTGCAGTTCATCGTCCAGGCGCGCCGGCTTGTGGAAATCAAGGTTCATCTCGCGGATCACCAGCACCAGGTCCTCTTCGGCCTTGAGCTGTTGCTGGCCCAGCCCCATCGCGCGCAGCCACTCCGTGCGGGCGCGCTCGAGGAACCGGACGTAGCTGGCGTGGTAGACCACCCCACCAGCGTCGGTATCCTCCCAATAAACCCTTATCGGGAAGCTGAACGCCGGTTTCATGGCTGTTCGAACAGGTCGTCAGGCGCCGGGGCCTTGCGCGGGGACGTGAGCCCCAGGTGGGTGTAGGCCTTGTGGGTGGCCATGCGGCCGCGGGCCGAGCGCACCAGGTAGCCCTGCTGGATCAGGTAGGGCTCGATGACGTCCTCGAGCGTGCCGCGCTCCTCGCTCAGGGCCGCGGCCAGGGACTCGACGCCGACCGGGCCACCGTCGAAGTTCTCGATGATCATCTGCAGCATGCGCCGGTCGAGCTGGTCGAAGCCCTCGGCGTCGATCTTGAGCATGGCCATGGCTTCGTCGGCCACCGGGCGGGTGATGACGCCGCCGGCGCGCACCTGGGCGAAGTCGCGCACCCGGCGCAGCAGGCGGTTGGCGATGCGCGGGGTGCCGCGGCTGCGGCGGGCGATCTCGCCGGCGCCGTCGGCCGCGCACTCGATGCCCAGGATGGTGGCCGACCGCCGCACGATGCGCGTCAGCTCCTCGGGGCTGTAGAACTCCAGCCGCTGGACGATGCCGAAGCGGTCGCGCAGCGGCGCCGTGAGCAGGCCGGCGCGGGTGGTGGCGCCGATCAGGGTGAAGGGCGGCAGGTCGAGCTTGATCGAGCGGGCCGCCGGGCCCTCACCGATCATGATGTCGATCTGGAAGTCTTCCATGGCCGGGTACAGCACTTCCTCGACCACCGGCGACAGCCGGTGGATCTCGTCGACGAACAGCACGTCGTGCGGCTGCAGGTTGGTCAGCAGCGCGGCCAGGTCGCCGGCGCGCTCGATCACCGGGCCGGAGGTCTGGCGCAGGTTGACCCCCAGTTCGTTGGCGATGACGTGGCTGAGCGTGGTCTTGCCCAGGCCCGGGGGCCCGAAGATGAGCACGTGGTCCATGGCCTCGGACCGGCCCCGGGCGGCCTCGATGGCGATCTTGAGCTGTTCGCGGACGGGCTGCTGCCCCAGGTAGTCGTCCAGCCGCTTGGGCCGGATGCTGGCCTCGGCGAGGTCATCTTCACGGGTGGCGGCGGGGGCGATGACGCGGGTGTCTTCCATGGGCCTCGATTATGGCAGGGAAGCCTGGCCGTACGCAGGCCGGGCGCTCAAATGGCGATCTGCGTGCCCATTTCCACCAGCCGGTTGCCGGGGATGTGGAAATACTCGGTGGCCGGGGTCGCGTTCCGCGACATGAACACGAACAGGCGGTCCCGCCAAAGCGCCATGCCCTGGCCCGGGCGGGCGACCAGGGTTTCCCGGCTGGCGAAATACGTCGTCTCCATCGGCAGGAACGCCGGTCCCGGGACGGGCCAGTCCCGCAGCGCCCGCGGCACGTCCGGGTCCTCCAGGTAACCGAAGCGCAAGGCCAGGCGGGCAAAGCCGTGTCCGAGGTCGACGTAGGCGATGCGGTCGCCCGCCTCGGCCCGCGGCACCTCCAGGACCTCCACGCTGAGCAGGACGTTGTAGTCGTGCAGGACCTTGTTGTGCTTGAGGTTGTGCAGCATCGCCGGCGGCGTGAACTGGTTCGCGGGCGTCAGGAATATCGCAGTGCCCGGCACCCGGACCGGCGGATGCGTGGCCAGGTTGCCGACGAATTCCTCGATCCGCACGCTGCCGCGGCCGACCTGGGCACGCACGAGTTCGCGGCCTCGTCGCCAGCTGCGCATCACCGCGAAGGCAAGCACGCCCAGGGCCAGCGGGAACCAGGCGCCCTCGACGAACTTGACCACGTTGGCCGAGAAGAACGCGCCCTCGATGAAAAGGAACGCCGCCGCCAGCGGCCAGACCTGCCAGCCGTGCAGGCGCCAGCGAACCTTGGCCAGGATCACCAGCAGCAGCGTGCTGATGATCATCGTGCCGGTCACCGACACGCCGTAGGCGACCGCCAGGTTGCTCGAGCTCCCGAAACCCAGCACCACGGCGATGACGGCGAACAACATCGCCCGGTTCACCCAGGGCAGGTAGATCTGGCCCTCGCTGTGCGCCGAGGTGTGCACGATCTTCATGCGCGGCAGGTAGCCCAGCTGGATCGCCTGGCGCACCACCGAAAACGTGCCCGAAAGCAGGGCCTGCGAGGCGATGATCGTGGCCAGCGTGGCCAGCACGATCATCGGGAACAGCGCCCATCCCGGCACCAGTTCGTAGAAGGGATTGGTCACCTTGCCCGGATGCGACAGGATGAAGGCAGCCTGGCCGAAATAATTGAGCACCAGCGACGGCAGCACCAGCCCGAGCCAGGCCAGGCGGATGGGGAACCGGCCGAAATGGCCCATGTCGGCATAAAGCGCCTCGCCACCAGTCACCGCCAGCACGATCGCACCCAGCGCCAGCCAGGCCAGCGCCCCGTGGTCGAGGAAGAAGCGAACGGCCCAGACCGGGTTGACCGCCTCGAGCACGGCAGGATGCCGGGCGATCTCGACCAGGCCCAGGACGGCCAGGGCAAGGAACCACAGGCAGGTGACCGGGCCGAACACCTGCCCTACCCGCTCGGTGCCGAAGCGCTGCATCGAGAACAGCAGCACCAGCACCGTCAGGGTGATCGGCAGGACGAAGCGCTTGAGCCCGGGCTCCGCGACCTCGAGGCCTTCGACCGCCGAGAGCACGGAAATCGCCGGCGTGATGACGCCGTCACCGAAAAACAGCGCCGTCCCGAAGATGCCGAGGATCCCGACCGTGTAGGCCATCGGCGCCGCCCGGGGGAGACTGCGCTGCACCAGCGCGGTCAGCGCCAGGATGCCGCCCTCGCCCTTGTTGTCGGCGCGCATCAGCACGACCACGTACTTGAGCGTGACCACCAGCACCAGCGACCACAGGATCAGGGAGACCACGCCCAGGACGTTCTGCGGATCGGCCTGGATGCCGTAGTGCGGCCCGAAGGCTTCCTTGAGCGTGTACAGCGGGCTGGTGCCGATGTCGCCGAACACGACGCCGACGGCGCCGACCACCAGGGGCCAGGTGCGCGGGACCGGCGCACCGGCATGGGATGAGGTTGTCATGGGGTTGCCCGAAGGCGATGGGGAGGGGGTGTCAGCCGCGCAGCACCGATTTGAGGGCCTTGCGGATGATGTCTTCGGCGCTGTCGCCGGGCTCGGCCTGCTTGAGCATGCGCTGCACCTCGGCCGGCTTGTAGCCCAACTGGCCAAGCGCCACGCTGGCTTCGGACACCGGGTCGGCCGGCACTGCCCCGCCCTTTCCGGTGACGACCGCGCCGCCGCCGGCGAAGTCGGCCGCGCGGTCGCGCAGCTCGACCACCATGCGTTCGGCGGTTTTCTTGCCGATGCCCGGGATGCGGGTCAGCGCGGTGATGTCGCCGGACTGCACCAGGCGGGCGAAGTCGTCGACGCTGGCGCCCGACAGGACCGCCAGCGCGATCTTCGCGCCCACGCCGGTCACTTTCTGCACCTCGCGGAAAAGCCGGCGCTCGGCTTCGGTCAGGAAGCCGTACAGGGCGACGCCGTCTTCCTTCACCGCGTAGTGCGTCGACAGCGTCACCTCGCGGCCGACCTCAGGCAGGTCGTAGAAGGTGCTCATCGGCGCCGAGAGTTCATAGCCGACGCCGTTGACGTCCACCATCAGCTGCGGTGGCGACTTGTACACCAGGATGCCTTTCAGTCGACCGATCATCGGCGTCTCCTCAGCATGGCGGCGGCAAGGCCGGCGCGGCCGGCCGTGGCGCTGGTGTGGGCATGGGTCAGTGCCACCGCCAGTGCGTCGGCGGCATCGGCCTGCAGTTTGCGCTCACCCAACTGGAGCAAAAGCTTCACCATGTGCTGGACCTGGTCCTTGTCGGCGGCGCCGTTGCCCACCAGCGACTGCTTGATCAGCCGCGGCGCGTATTCATGCACCTGCAGGCCGCGGCGGACGACGGTGGCGATCGCCGCACCGCGGGCGTGGCCCAGCTTCAGGGCCGAGGTGGCCGACTTGGCCATGAACACCGACTCGATCGCCACCACCGCCGGCTTCCACTCCGACAGGATGTCCTCCAGGTCGAACACCAGCTTGCCCAGCCGCGCCGGGAAGTCGTCGGTGTCCTGCAGCAGGTTCAGCGCCTGGCAGTGCACGTAGGTGCTCTTTCCCGACGCATCCACATCCACCAGGCCGATGCCCGTGCGCTGCGAGCCGGGGTCGATGCCGAGGATGCGGGTCACGTCCAGGCGGCGTCGCCCAGGTCGGCGTTGTGGTAGACGTCCTGCACGTCGTCCAGGTCCTCGAGCATGTCGAGCATCTTCTTGACCTGCAGCGCGACCTCGCCTTCGACCTTGCTGTCGTTTTCCGCGCGCATCGTG
Source organism: uncultured Arenimonas sp. (assembly GCA_963973175.1). GTDB lineage: Bacteria > Pseudomonadota > Gammaproteobacteria > Xanthomonadales > Xanthomonadaceae > Arenimonas. The sequence goes on along the minus strand of CAXAYM010000100.1, from coordinate 2,252 downwards.
ACCTGCGCGTCCAGCGGCACGTGGCCGGCCGCGGCCATCGCCGCCTTCACCTCGTCGAAGGCCTCGGGCGAGGTCAGCACCTCGATGACGCCGTCGTCCGGGTAGCTGGCGACGTCGTCGGCGCCGGCTTCGATGGCGGCCTCGGTGATCGCGTCCTCGCTGCTCTCGGGACCGAAGCTGAGCACGCCCAGCTTGCGGAACATGAAGGCCACCGAGCCATCGGTGCCCAGGTTGCCGCCCCACTTGTTGAAGGCGTGGCGAACGTCGGCGACGGTGCGCACCTTGTTGTCGGTCAGGCAGTCGACGATCACCGCGACGCCGCCCGGCGCGTAACCCTCGTAGCGGATCTCCTCGTAGCTCACGCCTTCGAGTTCGCCGGTGGCCTTCTTGATGGCGCGCTCGATGACGTCGCGGGTCATGTTCACCGCCAGGGCTTTGTCCACCGCGACGCGCAGCCGCGGATTGGCCTTGGGGTCGCCGCCGCCCAGGCGCGCGGCGGTGGAAATCTCGCGGATGACCTTGGTGAAGACCTTGCCGCGCTTGGCGTCCTGGGCGTTCTTGCGCCCTTCGATGGCCATCAATCTGCCCATGAACCCAACTCTTCAGTGCTGTGGCGAAGCCGTGATTATACGGCCGCCACCGCGTCCGCCGCGGCCGTCAGGCCGGGAAGCGGCCGTCGCGCAGGAATCCCGCGGCCAGGTCGCCCACGCGCGGGTCCAGCAGCAGGCCGGTGTGGCTGTCGGGCAGCACCCGGTGGTCGGCCAGGCCGGGCAGCCGGGTTTCCCAGACCGCCACGGTGCCGTCGTTGAGGCCGTCGAAATCGCCAAAGTAGCGGCCCAGTCCCATCGGCTTGCTGCCGGCGATCACGCCGACCTCCCGGCCCTGCGGCAGGGTGTGCAGGCCGCTGCGCAGCAGGGTGCCGCTGCGGCCCAGCCAGAAGCCCAGGTGGTGGCGCGCCAGGCCACGCGCGGCGCTGGAGCCCGCCAGCGGCGAGCCCAGGCACAGGACGCGACCGGGCGGCAGGCCGGCGTAACTGGCGACGGTTTCCAGCGCCACCAGGCCACCCAGGCTGTGGCCGACCAGGTGCACCGGGCCATCGGACAGGGCCTGCAGGCGCGTGGCCAGCTTGTCGACGCTGGGCGCCGGCCCGCGCAGCAGGCTGGCGTAGTCGAAAACCTCGGCCCGGTACCCGTAGCGGCGAAGGCGCCGGGCCAGCGGCCACAGCGTCAGCCCGCGCATCCACACGCCGTGGAGCAGGATGACGCGGTCGCCGGTGGAGGCCGCGGTCGCCAGGGTCCTAGTCCTTGGCGGCCGGGGCCTTGGGCACCGCGCGCACGTGCACTTCGGCCAGCTGCGCCTCGGGCACCGGCGAGGGCGCGCCGGTCATCAGGCACTGGGCCGTGGTGGTCTTGGGGAAGGCGATGACGTCGCGGATCGATTCGGTGCCGGCCATCAGCGCCGCGATGCGGTCGATGCCGAAGGCGATGCCGCCGTGCGGCGGCGCGCCGTAGCGCAGCGCGTCGAGCAGGAAGCCGAACTTGGCCTCCGCTTCCTCCGCGCCGATGCCGAGCAGGTCGAATACCGCGCTCTGCATGTCCGGGCGATGGATGCGGATCGAGCCGCCGCCGATCTCGTTGCCGTTGAGCACCATGTCGTAGCCGCGCGACACCGCGATGCGGGCATTGGCCTTGAGCTCGGCGATGTCGTCGATCGCCGGCGCGGTGAACGGATGATGCAGCGCGACGTAGCGGCTCTCTTCCTCGTCCCATTCGAACATCGGGAAGTCGGTGACCCACAGCGGCTTCCAGGCGTTCTGGACCAGGCCGAAGTCCTTGCCGGCCTTCAGGCGAACCGCGCCCATGAAGTCGCAGACCTTATTGTAGGCGCCGGCGCCGAAGAACACCATGTCGCCGGCCTGGGCGCCGGTAGCCTGCAGCAGCGCGGTGAAGGCGGCCTCGTCGAAGAACTTGGCGATCGGCGAGTTCACCGCGCCGGCCTCGTCGAGCTTGGCGTAGGCCAGGCCCTTGGCCCCGTACTTGGCGGCGTGGGCGGCGTATTCGTCGATCTGCTTGCGGCTGAGCGTGGCGCCGCCCGGGATGCGCAGCGCGGCGACGCGGCCGCCGTCCTCGTTGGCGGCGTCGGCGAAAACCTTGAAGCCGCAGTCCTTCACCAGCCCGGCCACGTCCACCAGTTCCAGCGGGTTGCGCAGGTCGGGCTTGTCGGAACCGAAGCGGCGCATGGCTTCGGCCCAG
>CAXAYM010000099.1:0-7755 GCA_963973175.1 uncultured Arenimonas sp. | reverse complement strand
TGCATCTGGAAGCCCTCGCCCAAGACCCCGCTGTCGGCGATCGCCTCGATGAAGATCTGCAACGAAGCGCTGCGCAAGGGCGGTTTCCCCGACATCTTCTTCCTGTTCAACGACGGCGGCACCGACCTCGCCCAGGCCTTCGTCGACGACAAGCGCGTCGCGCTGGTCAGCTTCACCGGTTCGACCAAGGTCGGCCGCCACGTCGGCGAGCGCGTCGCCCGCCGCATGGGCCGCAGCCTGCTCGAGCTGGGCGGCAACAACGCCATGATCGTCGATGCCACCGCCGACCTGAAGCTGGCGATCCCGGCGATTGTCTTCGGCGCCGTCGGCACCGCCGGCCAGCGCTGCACGTCCACCCGCCGCGCCTTCATCCACGAATCGATCTTCGACGACGTGCTGGCCAAGCTGGTTGCCGGCTACAAGCAGGTCGAGAAGAAGATCGGCGACCCGACCGACCCGGCCAACCTGATGGGCCCGCTCAACAGCAAGGACGGCGTGCAGGCCTACCTGGACGCAATCAAGAAGGCCCAGGCGGCCGGCGGCAAGGTCGAGACCGGCGGCGCCGCGATCGACCGCCCGGGCAACTTCGTGCTGCCGACCATCATCACCGGCCTCAAGAACAGCGACGAGATCGTGCAGCACGAAACCTTCGCGCCGATCCTCTACGTCATGCCCTTCTCCGACCTGGACGAAGCCATCGCCATGCAGAACGACGTGCCGCAGGGCCTGTCGTCGGCGATCTTCACCCAGAACCTCAAGGCGGCCGAGAAGTTCCTGGCGGCCTGGGGTTCGGACTGCGGCATCGCCAACGTCAACATCGGCACCTCCGGCGCCGAGATCGGCGGCGCCTTCGGCGGCGAGAAGGAAACCGGCGGTGGCCGTGAATCCGGCTCCGACGCGTGGAAGGTCTACATGCGCCGCCAGACCAACACCATCAACTACTCCGACGCGCTGCCGCTGGCACAGGGCATCAAGTTCGACCTCTGAGGCTTCCCCATGAACATGGCTCCCCGCGAGACCAGCGCCCTTGCGATCACCAGCCTCGTCAGCGGCTTGCTGGGCTGGACCTTCCTTCCCCTCGTGGGGAGCCTCGTCGCCATCGTCACGGGCCACATGGCCCGTGCCGAGATCAGGCGCTCCAACGGCCAGGTCGATGGCGACGGGCTGGCGATCGCCGGCCTGGTGCTGGGCTGGCTGGTCATCGCCATCTCGGTGCTGACCGTGCTCGTGTTCGTCGTCTTCCTGGGTGGCCTGGCGGCGCTTATGGCCGTGCTGGGCTTCAGCGGCCAGCTCTGACGGGAAACCTCCATGTATTCGCTGGCGCGACCTTTCCTGTTCCACCTCGACGCGGAACGGGCCCACGCTTTGGGCCTGCGCGCCATCGAAGCGGCCTACCGCACGGGCACGAGCCCGCTGCTTGCCGGCCGCCCGAAACCCCTGCCGACCAAGGCCTTCGGACTGGTGTTCCCGAATCCGGTGGGCTGCGCCGCCGGCCTGGACAAGGACGGTGCGCACGTCGACGCCCTGCTGGCGCTGGGCTTTGGCTTCGTCGAAGTCGGAACCACCACCCCGCGGCCGCAGGAAGGCAATCCGCGACCGCGCATGTTCCGCCTGCCCGAACATAACGCCGTCATCAACCGCCTGGGCTTCAACAACCTGGGCGTGGACGTGCTGGTGAAGAACGTGTCCCGGGCCCGCCGCCGCCACGGGCTGCTGGGCATCAACATCGGCAAGAACAAGGACACGCACAACGAGGACGCAGCCGAGGATTACCTGTACTGCCTCGAGCGCGTCTATCCGCTGGCTGATTACGTCACCATCAACATCTCCTCGCCCAATACCGCCGGCCTGCGCGAACTGCAGGAGGAACAGCAGCTGCGCCGCCTGGTCGGCGAACTGCGCGAGGCGCAGGAGAAACTCGGCGCGCAGCACGGCAAGCGCGTGCCGATGCTGGTGAAGGTGGCGCCGGACCTTTCCGACGACGACGTCGATGCCTGCGCGCGCGTGCTCAGCGACATGAAGGTCGATGGCGTGATCGCCACCAACACCACGCTCGACCGACTGCCCGTCGAGGGCCACCGGCTGGCGCATGAAGCCGGCGGCCTGTCGGGGGCGCCGCTTTACGGCAAGTCCACCGCGGTGCTGCGCCGGCTGCGGGGTCGCCTGGACGAATCCATCCCGATCATCGGCGTCGGCGGCATCCTCAGCGGCGCCGACGCGGCGGGCAAGATCACCGCCGGCGCGCTGATGGTGCAGTTCTACACCGGCCTGGTCTATCGCGGTCCCGAGCTCATCGCGGAATGCGTGCAGTCCATCCGGCGCCGGCGCGAGGGTGTTGCGTGAGCGGCTACCAGCTGGCCGACAACGTTTCGCTGGCCGGCCGCAATACCTTCCGCGTATCGGCCCGTGCGGCGTTGATGGCCGATGTTTCGCGCGCCGACGCCCTGGCGGAGCTGTTCGAGTTCGCGATGCTGCGCGAGGGCCCGGTGCTGGTGCTGGGCGAAGGCAGCAACCTGCTGTTCGTTGGTGACTTCCCCGGCGTGGCCATCTGCCTGACCATGGCCGGCGTGGCGATCATCCGCGACGACGGCGACAGCGCGGTGGTGCGCGCCGACGCCGGCATGAACTGGAACGACCTGGTCGCCTGGACGCTTGCCCGGGGCCTCTGCGGCCTGGAGAACATGGCCCTGATCCCGGGCACGGTCGGCGCCGCGCCGATCCAGAACATCGGCGCCTACGGCGTCGAGGTCGGCGAGTTCGTCGAGGCCGTCGAAGCCTTCCAGCGCGATACCGGCCAGGTCAAGCGCCTGCCGGCCGCTGATTGCGCCTTTGGCTACCGCGACAGCCTGTTCAAGCGCGAAGCCGACCGCTGGGTGGTGACCGCGCTGGAGCTGCGCCTGCCGCGACAGCGGGACCTGCGGCTCGATTACGCCGGCGTGCGCGAGGAACTCGCGGCCATGGGCGTCGACACCCCGCGCGCCGTGCACGTGGCCGAGGCGATCAGCCGCCTGCGCACCCGCAAGCTGCCCAACCCGGCCTTGCTGGGCAATGCCGGCAGCTTCTTCAAGAACCCGGTGGTGGATGCCGCGACGGCCGCGGCCCTGAAGGCCGAGCACCCCGCCCTGCCCGTCTTTGCCGGCCCCGACGGCGGCCAGAAACTGTCGGCGGCCTGGCTGATCGAAGCCTGCGGCTGGAAGGGCAAACGCGAGGGTGATGCCGGCGTCGCGCAGCAGCACGCCCTGGTGCTGGTGAACCACGGCACCGCCACCGGCCAGCAGCTGCTGGACCTGGCGCGCCGCATCGCCGCCTCCGTGCACGAACGTTTCGGCGTCAGCCTGGAGCCGGAACCGCGCATCATCGGCGCCCGCTTCGACCCGGCTTGAGCGTCGCCCCCGCCCCTGTTTCCCAGGTAGGCCGCGCCGTCGGACTGATGGCGCTGTCGACGGTGCTGTTCGGCCTGATGGCCGTCTGCATCCGCCTGGCCTCGAAGCAGCTGCACCCGTTCGAGATCGCGTTCTTCCGCAATTTTTTCGGCTTCGTGGTCCTGCTGCCGATCCTGTTCCGGCACGGGCCGGCGCTGCTGCGCACGGACAAGCTCGGCTTTTACATCGGTCGCTGCAGCATCGGCATGGTCTCGATGCTGGCCGGTTTCTGGGCCATCGTTAACCTGCCCCTGGCACAGGCGATCGCGCTGTCGTATTCAACGCCGCTGTTCGTCACCATCGCGGCGGTACTGGTGCTGGGCGAGGTGGTGCGCGCGCGCCGCTGGACGGCGGTGATCGTCGGTTTCCTGGGCGTGATGCTGATCGTGCAGCCCTTCGGCCAGTCCTTCACGGCCGGCAGCCTGGTGGCGGTGCTGGCGGCGGTGGCCAGCGCCAGCGCGGCGATCAGCATCAAGTTTCTCTCGCGCACCGAACATCCCGATGCCATCGTCATCTGGACGACGATGCTGTGGATCCCGATGTCGCTGCTGCCGGCGCTGATGGTCTGGGTGACGCCGGTGGGCATCACCTGGCTGTGGATCGTGCTGGCCGGCTCGCTGGGAAGCATCGCGCACATGTTCTGGACCCGCGCCCTGCGGCTGGGCGATGCCTCGATGCTGACGCCGATCAGCTTCCTGCAGATCATCGTGGTCGGCGCCTTCGGCTGGTGGCTGTTTGGTGAAACCCTGGACCGCTGGACGGTGGCGGGCGCGGCGATCATCTTCGGTTCGAACGTCTACATCGCCCGACGCGAGGCCAAGCTGGCCCGGCAGGCGGTGACCGACCCCGAGATCAACCCGGAGACGCCGGCGCCCCGCTAGGCCGCTCAGTCTTCCTCGCCGGCCATGGCCCGCCGGATCCGCGTGGCCGCGTTGCGACGCCCCGGATCCAGCTCGTCGTCGGGCACCGCCAGCAGGGGCGCGATGACCTGGGCATGGAGCGCATCCGCGGCGGCCTCATTGCCGGCGGCGCGTTCGCCCTCCTCCAGGTGCCAGGCCGCGACGTAGGTCTCCGGATGCGTTTCCCCGAGGGCATCCCGGCGCATCCGGTAACTTTCGGCGTAGGCCTCGCGCGCGGCCTGGTGCAGGCCCCGGTCCGCGAGCAGGTCGCCCTCGATCTTCAGCAGCGCATGGGTCTGCGGGTGTTTTTCGCCCAGCACGGCAAGCACGCGCGGCTTGAGCCCGGCCAGCCGCGTCCGGGACTCATCCTCGCGCCCGGCCTTTTGCAGCGTCCCGAGGTGGTTCACTTCGACAAACAGCGTGTCCGGGTGGTCCGGACCCAACAGTGCCCGCCGGCCCTCGATGACCTCGCGCTCAAGCACCAGGGCTTCGTCCAGACGCTCGTCCTGGGCGAGCATCGCCGACAGGTTCAGGCGCGAGCGCAGCACGTCGCGCGAGCCGGGGCCGAGGACCCTTTCCCTCGCCTCGAGCACTTCACGGGTGATGGCAATGGCCTCCGCGCGCAGCGCCGCGTCCTTTTCGCGACCGGCCAGGTCATTGATCATGTTGCCAAGGTTGCTGCGCTGGTTCAGGGTGTCGGGATGTTCGCGGCCAAGCTTGCGGGCGAAGATGTCGGCCAGTTCGCGCTGCATCCGCATGGCGCCGTCGATATCCCCGGACATCACCCTCAGGATGGCGAGGTTGGCCATCGTCGCCAGCGTGTCCTCGTGTTCGGGCCCCAGCAGGCGGGCGCGCCGCGGATACAGGTCCTCGAGGATGCCGAGCGCGCGCGGTTGGTCGCCGGTGCGCGCGTGGCTGATCGCCAGGTTGTTGAGCACCGACATCGATTGCGGATCGTCCGGACCTCTTGCCGCCAGCAGCCCGTCGTAAAGCGCCTGCTGGCGGTCGCGCGCCTCGGGCAGGCGACCCAGGCCGACCAGCACGCCGGCGATGTTGAGTTCCAGCTCGACCGGCAGGTCGGACCCGGCACCCATGCCGGCCACCTCCGGCGCGATCGCCTCGAACGTGGCCAGCGCCCCGGCCAGGTCGCCCCGGTTGCCCTGCGCGGCTGCCTGCTTGCGGCGGGCATCCAGGGTGGCGGGGTGCCCGGGTCCCAGGCCGGCCGCGCGGCGGTCCACCACGGCCTTGAACGCCCGCTCGGCATCGGCGTTCAGGGCCAGCGCCGAATAGACGTCGCCAACCGCCTCGTGCAGGTCGGCGGCGAGCAGGGGCTGGTCGGCAAAGTCGCTCTCGATCGCCCGTTCGGCGCCGGCCAGCAGCTGCTTGCCGAGCAGGCGACGGGCCAGGTCGGGCGGGCTGGCCTGGCCCAACAGGCGTTCGACCTCGGCCGACCGCGACGGATTCGCGGCCATGAGCTGCTCGCGAAGGCCCGCTGCCAGCTCCACCCCCATGGCTTCGATGTCGATGCCCTCGAGCATGGCCTGCTGGAAGGCGGCCACGCGCTCAAGGTCGGCGCTGCGCCGCTCGGCCAGCGCCCGCTGCTCGCGCGCCTGCTGCAGCCCATAAAGCGACAGGCCCAGCCCGGCCAGCACCGCGAGTGCGACGGCCGCCGCGGCACCCACGGCCAGCCGGTTGCGCCGCAGGTACTTTCCGAGCACGTAGCGCCGGCCCGTCGGCACCGCCTGCAGCGGCTGGTCGTCCAGGAAGCGCCGGAGTTCCTGGGCCAGTTCGGCGGCCGAACTGTAGCGCCCGGTGCGGTCGCGGCACATGGCCTTGAGCACCACCCAGTCCAGTTCCGAGCGCAGCACCTTGCGCAGGCGGGGCTGGCTCAGGCCCAGCTGGCCGGCGCGGGCGGCGGAATTGCCCGGGACCAGGGTTTCGATCTGTGCCGAGGGTGGCCGCACCGTCGTGCTGGCGGTGTGCGCCGCCGCCGAACTGTCGTCGCCCGCGCCGGGTCGGCGTCCCGCCAACAGTTCGTACAGCAGCACGCCCAGTGAATAAACGTCCGAGCGGGTGTCGACCTCGACGCTTTCCAGCCCCGCCTGTTCCGGGCTCATGTAGTCGGGTGTGCCGGCACGCTCGAGTTCGCCGACGCGTTCGCCGGCCACCAGTGAACGGCTGGCCGCGGTGGCGATGCCGAAGTCGATGATCTTCGGCAGCGGCCGGCCGTCGACCTCGGACACCAGGATGTTGCCCGGCTTGAGATCGCGGTGGATCACGCCCTTCTGGTGGGCGTGCTGCACGCCCTCGCAGACGCGGATGAAGAGTTCGAGGCGCTCGCGCAGCGGCAGGCCGCGCTGCTCGCAGAAGCCCGTGAGCGGGCTGCCCTCGATGAACTCCATCACGAAGTAGGGATAGCCCTCGTCCGTTGCGCCGGCGTCGTAAACCTGGGCGATGGCCGGGTGTTTCATCTGCGCCAGCATCTGGCGCTCGACCTCGAAGTAGGCCAGGTGGCGCGCGTCCAGGCGCCGCGCATGCAGCAGCTTGATCGCGACCGTACGGCGCACCGGCTCGAGCTGGCCGGCGCGGGAGACCTCGCCCATGCCCCCGCGGCCCAGAAGGGCCTCTATGCGGTAGTGCCCCAGCCGGGTGCCCGGCGCCAACGCCGCGTCGTCGGCCGGGGCGTCGGACGGGCCCGCCCGCGTCGGCATTCCTTCGGTTGGCGCCAGGTCGTCCTGTTCGGTTCCGCCCATGCCCTTCCCCCTTCGGCCGGCACAGTCTAGCCCAGGGGACCATTGCCGCCGCCAACGGGCTAAACTCCGGGCAGCCCTTCCGCCTGACACCCATGCGCCAGACCGAGAAGATCTGCACGACGCAGCGCACCCTGCTGAGCGACGGCCCCCGCCGGTCGACGCCGCGCTCGGCCTGCGTCGTCGTGATCCATGGCGAAGGCCTGGGCAAACGCGCCGACCTGGGCGAGGCGCCGGTCGTGATCGGCCGGTCGCCGGAATCGGACCTGCACATCCCGCACAATTCCGTGTCGCGCTGGCATTGCCGGATCTGGCGCGACGGCGAGTCCTATTTCATCGCCGACATGGGCGCCACCAACCGCACGCGGGTCAACGACGAAGCGGTGACCCAGGCCGAGCTGGTCGACGGCGACCACATCACGCTGGGCGAATGCATCCTCAAGTTCATCAGCCACTCCAGCGTGGAGGCCCGGTACCACCAGGAGGTCTACCAGCTGGCGACGCGCGACGCGCTGACCGAACTCTACAACCGCCGCCATTTCATCGAAGCGGTGGATCGCGAGATCGCCCGGGCCACCCGGCACGGCCGGCCGCTGGTGATGTGCATCATCGACGTCGACCTGTTCAAGCCGGTCAACGACAAGTACGGCCACATCGCCGGCGACGGCGTGCTGCGGCAGCTGG
>CAXAYM010000098.1:0-7762 GCA_963973175.1 uncultured Arenimonas sp. | reverse complement strand
CGGGTTCCGCCGGCGGCGCCGGCGGGAGCACGGCCACGCCCTTCTCCCGCGCCACGTCCAGTCGCGCCTGGCAGGCATCCATGGCTTCGTCCGGGCCCAGGCTGGCATCGGTGAGCGGACTGAGCACGGCCGCATGCAGCACGACCGGAACCGGCTCGCCTTCGTGCAGCGGCGGGTTGGCCATGATCTCGGCCTGAAGCCGGTCGACCATGCCGGCGATGCCGGCCTCATCGCCCCCGGGAAGACTCAGCGCAAAGCTTCCCAGGCCAATGCGCGCCCCGGTGTCCTCCTTGCGGATGCGCGCGCGCAGCAAGCGTGCCACCTGCAGCACCAGGGCCTCGGCGACATCGCGGCCGTTGTGCAGGAAAAAGCGCTGGAAGTCCTCGATCTCGAGCCGGACCAGGCACAGCTTCTGCCCGTGGCGGCGTGCATAGGCCATGTCCTGGCGCAGGCGATCCATGAAGCCGGGCTTGTTGGCCAGGCCGGTGAGGCTGTCCACCATCACCTGCGCCTGCAGCTGGCGGGTGACACGCTGGTAGGTGGAATGCGCCCGCGCCCGCGCCACCAAGTCCGAGGTGGTGAAGGGTTTGGTGATGAAATCGGTCGCGCCCAGGTCCAGCGCCTTCATGCGCGCGTTCTCGTCGTTTTCGGCGCCGGTGACCACGATCACGGGCAGGCCCTGGATTCCCGTGTCCTGCGCGCCGCGGATCTGGCGAAGAAGTTCGTAGCCGTCCATCCCGGGCATGTTGAGGTCGGTGAAAACAACCTGGATCCCGGTGTCGTGCCCGACCTGGTTCCAGGCCTCCTGTCCATCCTCGGCGGTGATGACGTCGAACTCGTCCCCGAGCATCTTGTGCGCGGCCTTGCGCATCAGCTTTGAATCATCCACCACCAGGATGCGGGCCTTGCCCGTGCCCTCGACACTCATTGGCAACCCCTGCCGTAACGGTCCCGGGCCACGTTACCGCAAGCCCGTCGGGGCGCCCAAGAGCGGCATCACAGTTCCGTGCCTGCTCAGGGGCGCCAGTGAAAGTCGAAGGTGCCGGTCACCGGCGCGGCGTCCGCGTCCCGGAAGAGCCCGTCGCCCCGGGTTTCGAAACGCACCTGCACCCTGCCCGCCTGCTGTCCGACGACGATCGTGCCGCTGCCGCTGGGCAACATGCGGCGACCCCGCACTGCGTCGGTTTCTTCGGCCAGCACCACCTCGCCGACGCCGGCAAGCGCGCGCAGGTCCGGATCGCCCAGCGATGCCGCGACATATTCCCCGGAGAGATCGGTCTCGCCCCCGCCCTCGTCCACGTTCAGGACCAGGCGGGCGTAGAGGCTGTTTTCCGCGTTCGCCAGTTCGAAACTGTGGGCCACGATCTTCGTACCCACCCGCGAGCGGCTGTGCCGGACCTCCGGAGTACGGAAGGCGAAGGATTGCCCGTCCACCTCGAAGCGGACCTGGTTCCCACCAGCCGGAACTTCCCCGGCCGGCGCAGGCAGCAGCTTCACGGGCGTGGCAGCGGGCGCTCCGCCGGCCGGATTGGCGCCACCCACGCAGCCGGAAAAAGCCACCAGGAATCCCAGTACCAGCCGGAAACGGCTCGCCATCCGTCCGTACCCCCTCACGGGCCCCGCCGGGCCATCATCCAAGGGTTACGCAGGCGCGCGCCCGGCCCGGCCAGCGCGACGTCCGGCCACCAGGTAAACGAGGCAGGCCAGCAGCACCGGCACCGCCGGCAGCAGCCACCAGGCCGACCAGGAGTCGTCGCTGTATTCGGATTTCGGCTCGAGCCAGCGCTTGCGCAGCGCTTCGAGCTCTCCGGCATCCGCCATCTGCGCCAGGCCGGCATCGAGCCTTTCCACAATGTCCGGCCTTGCCGGGTTCACGCCGAAGGCGTAGTCGCGTTCAAGCCAGGGCGGGCTGACCGGTTCAACCCCCTGCAGGCCCTGCATCGCGATGGTGTATTGGCCGATATCCGACGGCAGGAGCGCAAAGTCGGCGTCACCGCGGACAACCTCCGCCAGCACCAGGGACTCCTCGTTGACCGGCTGCAGGACCGCATCGACGCCTTCGCTGATCAGCCATTCCCAGGCCATGCCGCCGTGCAGTTCGGCGAGCTGGGACGGATCCTCGATCCGTTCGCCACCCCGGCCGTACAGCACATGGCTGCGTCGCGTGAACGGGCGGCTGAAAAGAAAGCGTTGCTGGCGCTCGGCGGAAACGAACATCGGAACGACGTCGAGCTCGCCGCGCTCCAGCCTGTCGAGGGTGCGACCCCACTCGCCGAATTCGAAGACCGGCGCCAGCGCCTGGTGCCGGGCGATGCCTCGCAGCACGGCGACGTCGAAACCCTCGGCCTCCCCGTCAACGCCAAGGTAATGATGCGGCGGGTAGTGCGGATCGCCGCCCACCCGCACCGCCGAACCGGGCTGCGCCAGCGCCGGTGCCAGCATGCCCAGCACGAACCCGGCCAGCAGCAGCTGTCCCGTTTTGCTCAGCGACATGTGCCGGTCACTTGCAAGTTGCCAGCCATGGGCGAAATATCCAGATGGCGAGTCTCGATGATAGGGCACGCAGCGGGGCGGGCAAGCAGGACGCGATTCACCTGCGCTGCCCTAGACTGCCCCTGATCGCTTTCCACGTAGCCAAGGAGGTTGCAATGGCAAGTACCGCCCGCAAGTCCCCCGCCCGCAAACCGGCGGCGAAGAAGGCCCCAGGCAAGAAGACGCCGGCGAAGAAGGTGGCGGCCAGCAAGGCCGCGGCGAAAAAGCCGGCGAAGAAGAAGGTCGTCGCCCGCAAGGCGGCGGTGAAGAAATCGACGGCGAAGAAGGCTGGCGCGAAGAAGGCACCGGCCAGGAAGTCGGCTGCAAAGAAGTCCGCCCCGAAAAAGTCTGCCGCGAAGAAGAAGGTCGCGAAGAAGTCTTCTGCCAGGAAGTCGGCTGCAAAGAAATCGACCGCGAAGAAGTCGGCTGCGAAAAAGTCGGTCTCGAAGAAGTCTGCCGCGAAGAAGGCGACGCCGAAGAAGTCGGCGGCAAAGAAGTCCGTCGCGAAAAAATCTGCGCCCAGGAAGTCCGCGTCCGCGTCGTCCCCCGCCAGGAAACCGGCGGCCCGCAAGCCCGTCGCCACCCGCGTCCCCACGCCCAAGGCGGCGGCGCCGGCTCCGGTCGCCGCCTCCGCGGCCCAGGCGCCGGCCCTGCCCGTCGCGGCGGCCGCGAGCAACGAAAGCAGCAAGGGTCCCGCCCAGGCCCGGTCCCAGAAGGCCCACATCCCGCTGCAGCGCGAGCTGCCGGGCCCGCATGGCTCGAAGTTCAAGCCGAACAACGGGCATCGCTACATGCACCGCAAGATTCCGCGTTGAGGCGGTGCCGCCGGGCGGCCCGGGCCGCCCGGCGAGCAGCCACGACGGCAAATGTGGTGTGATGCGCGCATGGCCTTTCGCCCGCGGTACCTTCCCCGGCTGACCTATCCGTTCCGCGTGCTGGGCATGGGCCTGGCTGCGCTTCCGATCGGCGTCGTGTTGCACGACCTGCAGGCCGGCTGGCCCGCCTGGGCATGGCTGGTGCTTACCTGCGGCCTGTGGCCGCACCTGGCCTTTCTCTGGGCGCGCCGAAGCGCCGACCCCTATGCCGCGGAAGCACGGAACTTCCTGATCGATTCGGTTTTCGCCGGCAGCTGGGTGCCGATGATGCATTTCAACCTGCTGCCATCCGCCGTGCTGGTCACCGTCGTCACTGCCGACAAGGTCAATTCCGGCATTCCCGGGCTGTGGCTGCGGGCCCTGCCCGCGATGGTGCTGGCGATGCTGGTGGTGGGCCTGGTCACCGGGTTCGAGGTGGACCTCGCCAGCCGCACCGCGGTGGTGCTGGCCTGCCTGCCGATCATGGCCATCCATACCCTCGCGGTCAGCGCCAACATCTACCGGCTCATGCGCAGGGTGCAGGCCCAGAACCGGCAGCTCGAGGAGATCACCCGGCGCGACACCCTGACCGGCGTCGACAGCCGCGGGCATTGGGAAGACCAGGCGCGCCGGCTCCTGCAGCGGCACCAGGACGAGGGCGTGCCGGCAAGCCTGCTGCTGCTGGACATCGATCATTTCAAGGCCATCAATGACCGCCACGGCCATGGCGTGGGTGACGACGTGCTGCGGGCACTGGCCCGGTGCATGGGCGACAACCTGCCCGATACCGGCATCCAGGGCCGGCTGGGCGGCGACGAATTCGTGGTCGCCCTCGAGCTGCCGGCGGCGCAGGCCCTGGGGCTTGCCGAGCGCCTGAGGACCGCGGTGCAGTCGCTGTCCTTCCCCGGGCAGGCGGGACTGTCGATTTCGATCAGCGTCGGGCTGGCCCCGGCGCCCGCGGCAGGCGGGCTGCGCACGTGGCTGGAAGCCGCCGATGCCGCCCTCTACCGGGCCAAACACGCGGGCCGCAACCGCACCGAGCAGCCGGGGACCCTTTCCGCCGAAGCCGGGGCCTGAGGCCGGACGGGCGCCCGCGCGGGTGATTGCTCTAGGATGTGCGCACCCCCGCCGCAGCCGGAGCCTGACATGAGCCGCCCACTCTCCCTTCTCGCCGCCGCCATCACGCTGTCCCTCGGAGTGGCCGCCTGCCAACCCGCCGGCGAGGCACCGGCCCCGGAAGGCAGCGAGCTCACCGCCGAGACGCCCGACGTCCAGGACGGCATCGCCGCGAAGGTGGCCGCCTACGCGGAAGTACCGCTCACCGCGGACCTCTCGCAGTTGTCCGAGGGGGACCGCGAAGCGATCCGGCTGCTGCTACAGGCCGGCGAGATCATGGATCGGCTGTTCTGGGAACAGGTCTACGGCGACAAGGACGTGCTTCTCGCCGGCATCGACGACGAGGCCATCCGCCGCTTCGTCGAGATCAACTATGGCCCCTGGGACCGGCTCGATGGCGATGCCCCCTTCATCGACGGCATCGGTCCGCGTCCTCCCGGCGCCCGGTTCTATCCGGTGGACATGAGCAAGGAAGAGTACGAAGCCGCCGAACTGCCCGGCAAGGATGGCCTTTACACCCTTGTGCGCCGCAATGAGGCCGGCGAGCTGATCGTCGTGCCCTACCACGTCGAATGGGCCGAAGAACTGGGCGAGGCCGCCGACCTCCTGCGCCAGGCCGCCGAGGTGGCCAGCGACGAGGGTTTCCGCACCTACCTGCGTCTGCGGGCCGACGCGCTGGTGTCGGGCGACTACCAGCCCAGCGACATGGCCTGGATGGACATGAAGACCAGCCCGATCGACGTGGTGATCGGCCCGATCGAGAGCTACCAGGACGCGCTGTTCGGCACCAAGACCGCCTTCGAGGCCTTCGTGCTGGTCCGCGACATTGAATGGAGCGAGCGCCTGGCGAAGTTCGCCGCCCACCTGCCGGCGCTGCAGCGGGGCCTGCCGGTGGACGCGGCCTACAAGGCCGAGATGCCTGGCACCGATGCCGACCTCAATGCCTACGACGCCATCTACTACGGCGGCGACGCCAACTCCGGCGCCAAGACCATCGCCATCAACCTGCCCAATGACGAAGAGGTGCAGCTGGCCAAGGGCTCGCGCCGCCTGCAGCTCAAGAACGCCATGCGCGCGAAGTTCGACAAGATCCTAGTGCCGATCAGCGACGAGCTGATCGCCCAGGACCAGCAGGAGCACATCACCTTCGACGCCTTCTTCGAGAACGTCATGTTCCACGAGGTGGCCCACGGCCTGGGCATCAAGAACACACTCGACGGCGAAGGCACCGTGCGCGAGGCGCTGACCGACCTCACCAGCGCCTACGAAGAAGGCAAGGCCGACATCCTGGGCCTGTACATGATCGGCGCGCTGGGCGACATGGGCGAGCTGGACAAGCAAAAGCGCATGGACAACTACGTCACCTTCCTGGCGGGCATCTTCCGCTCGGTGCGCTTCGGCGCCTCCAGCGCGCACGGCAAGGCCAACATGCTGGCCTTCAACTGGCTGGAAAACGAAGGCGCCTTCGCCCGCGACCCGGAAACCGGCACTTACCGCGTGGACTACGAGCGCATGGAAGCGGCGGTGGACTCGCTGTCGGCGAAGATCCTCACCCTGCAGGGCGACGGCGACTATGAAGGCGCGAAGGCGCTGCTGGAGGAACAGGGCGTGATCGGCCCGCAGCTGCAGGCCGACCTCGACCGCGTTGAATCCGCCGGCATCCCGGTGGACATCGTGTTCAAGCAAGGGCCGGCGGTGCTGGGGCTGTGATCTGGCGAAGCGTCAGGGGCTTCGCCTTCAATCCGTGCCTGGCGGTTCGCCGCCTCGCGGCGGCCCTCCTGCTCCTTCTGAGCGCGGGCATGGCGTCAGCCGTGCAGGTGGACCTGCCCCGACCCGAGGGCAGCGTTGCCTTCGGCACCCTGGTCAAGGTACTGCCCAACGGCAACATGGTGGTGACGGACCCGGAGCATCCGGAGGGCGGCGCGGCCTACCTGTTTTCACCGGACGGCCAGATGATCAGCCGCGTCACCGGCGTGATGGGTCCACCGGGCCAGGACTACAGCGTGGTTTCGCGGTTCGGCCTGAAGGTCACCGTCCTGACGAACGGCAATTACGTGATCTGGTATCCGGACTGGAGCACGGAAACCGAGGCCCGGGTCGGCATGGCCGCCTGGGCGAGCGGCACCCAGGGGTTGTCGGGGAAAATCTCCGCCGCCAACGCACTGGTGGGCCGACGTGCAGAAGACCACGTCGCGGTCTCCGGTGTCACGCCCCTCGCCAATGGCCACTACGTCGTCGGCAGCCCGGACTGGAGCAACAACGGCCTGGACCGGGCCGGCGCCGCGACATGGGCGGACGGCACCAAGGGCATCACGGGCTACGTCTCTCCGGCGAACTCCCTAGTCGGCGATCGCGCGGGTGACCACGTCGCCTGGTCCACCATCCCCCTGCGCAACGGCAACTACGTGCTTTCGCACTCAGGTTGGTCCCCCGAGGGACTGAAACTGCCTGCGTTCACCTGGGCGGACGGGACACGGGGGCTCACGGGGGTCGTCAGCCTGGCGAATTCACTCATGGTGCCCACGCCGGACGATGCCCTGGCCAATTACGTCACGCCGCTTCCCAACGGCAACTACGTGCTGGGCCTTCCGTTCCTAGATGACGGCGACAAGCCGGATCTCGGCGTGGTGATCCTGGCGGACGGCACGCGCCCGCTCACGGGCATGGCGACGATCGATATGGGCCTGCACGGCACGGAGCCGTACAGCCACGTGGGCTACCCGGCCAGCGAGCCGCTGGCAAGCGGCCACGTCGTCGTGATCAGCGCCAGCTGGAACGGACCGCTGGGTCCCGAACAGGGCGCCGTGACCTGGATGGACGGCCGCAGCGGGCGCAAGGAAGCGGTCAGCCAATACAACTCGCTGGTGGGCTCCGGTCCCTTCCAGTACCTGGGAGACGACCCCGTCTATGTGGTCAAGGGCGTGACGGCCTTGGCCAACGGCCACTACGTGGTGGCCTCGCCCCGGTGGGACGATGCCTCGGGCGAAGAGCTCGGCGCCGTGACCTGGGGCGATGGATTCAGGGGCAGCACCGGGCTGGTCACCCGTGAAAATTCCATCGTCGGCCAGACTGCCGGCGATCTGCTCGGCCTGCACAGCTGGCATGCCGTACTGCCACTGAGGAACGGAAACTACGTCATCACCTCGCCCCGCTGGCAGGTGTCGCCGGGTCAGCAACGCGGTGCCGTGACTTGGGCCGAGGGCGGCCGTCGCACCGTGGGCGAAGTCGGCGTCCACAATTCCTTGGTCGGCGCCAGCAGC
>CAXAYM010000097.1:0-7809 GCA_963973175.1 uncultured Arenimonas sp. | reverse complement strand
CGCATGCCAGCATCACCCTGCAATGGGTGACGTGGTTCAGCTATCCCGTGGCCCTGGTGGCCTGCATGGTCATGCTGGTGCTGGACTCCCGCAATTACCGCTGGGCCCCGCTGCTGACCTGGCTGGCCATGGGCGGGGCGGTGCTGCTGCGGGTGCTCGCCGACCACCAGGTGGTCGCGGCGAACTGGTGGACGCTCTACGGCTGGCAGCTGCTGCTGGCCCTGGCGATGTTCCAGTACCTGGCCCTGCCCTGGGCGCGGGCACGACTGCAGCGTTGGGCGATGCGCAAGCGGGCCGAACCGCCGCCGCCCAGCGCCGAACAGAAGATCGAGGCCGCGCGCGAGAAGCTGATGGCGAGCCTGCAGCACGGCCTGCAGCACGCCGACGACGACGACGTGGCCTGGATCGCCTATCGCCGGTTGCTCGACGGCCTCAAGTCGGTGCTGTCGCAGGACAGCTCGGCCGTCGTCGGCGAGCACGCCGACGGCGAGGAGCTGCTGCAGGTCGAGCCCAAGTCGGCCGAGTCGCGCTACCGCGACCTGCTGCGCGAGCGGGCGACGCTGCTGCGCAACCTGAGCAAGCTCAAGGCCGCCCAGCAGGTCGGTTTTGATTTCGATGGTCCCGAAGGCCCGCTGGAAAAGGTGCAGCTGGCGGTGATCCCGCTGCCGATCCCCAAGCCCGGCTGGGGCGCGCTGCTGGTGGAGCGCCCGGCGGACGTGACGTATTCCGACGCGGAGCTGGCCCTGTGCGCGGAGTTCGCCGCGATGGCCGTCGTCGCGGGCGAGGAGGCTTCCGGTACGGTCAGTGCCCAGCGCCAGGCCGAAACCGATCCCGCCACCGGGGTGTTCCGCCACGAGGCCATCCGCGAGCGCCTGCAGCAGATGCTCGACGCCGCGCGGCTGCGACAGACCCCTTTCAGCGTGCTTTGGATCGAACTCGACCAGGTGCCGGGCCTGCGCGAGGCCGGCGGTGAAGTGGCCGTGGTCGCGGCGCTGCGGCCCGTGGCTGCCCTGCTGCGCGAGGAGATCAGCCACGGCGATCTGGTCGGTCGCAATTCCGGCGGTGGTTTCCTGGTGCTGGCGCCCGGCAAGAAGCTGCTGCAGGCGCGTGAATATGCCGAAAAGCTGCGCGAGGCGGTCTCGCACATGGTCGTGGACCCGCGCATCGCGCCGACGCTCAGCATCAGCGTCGGCATCGCCCAGGCCGGTCCGGACGAACGCAAGCCGGACGAGCTCGCCGGACGCGCCGCCAATGCCGCACGGGTGGCGACCCGCAACGGCGGCGACCAGATCTTCAGCTGACGGCCCATGTCCACGACCCTCGTCATCGGCAACAAGAACTATTCGTCCTGGTCGCTGCGGCCGTGGCTGCTGCTCCGGCATTTCGGCGTGCCTTTCGACGAGATCCGGCTGCCGCTGGACACGCCGGAATTCCACGCGCGCATCGGGGAGCTCTCGCCCAGCCGCCGGGTACCGGCGCTGCACGACGGTGACCTGGTGGTGTGGGATTCGCTGGCCATCTGCGAGTACGCCAACGAGCGCTGGCTGCGCGGGAGCGGCTGGCCGGCCGATCCATCGCGTCGGGCCGTGGCGCGCTCGGTGGCGGCGGAAATGCACTCGGGCTTTCCCGCCCTGCGTGCGCAGCTGCCGATGAACTGCCGGCGAGAGCCGCGCGAGCCCCACTGGGACGAGTCGGCCCGGCGGGATATCGACCGGGTGCTGTCGCTCTGGAACGGGTTTCGCGCACAGGCTCCGGGCGGTGATTTCCTTTTCGGCGCCTTCGGCATCGCCGACGCGATGTTCGCCCCGGTCTGCGTGCGCTTTCGCGGCTATGGCGTGCCACTGGCGGGTGCCGCCGCGGACTACGTCGAAGCGATCTACCAATTGCCGGCGATGTCGGAATGGCTGATGGCCGCGCGCGGTGAATCCGAGCGCGTTGCGCACGACGAGGCCTGAGTCGTGGATTTCGCTCGCTGCATCCGCGAGATTCCCGATTTCCCCCGCCCCGGCATCCACTTCAAGGACATCAGCCCGCTGCTGGCCGACGCCGAGGCGTTTTCGGCGGCGCTGCTGGCGATGGCCGCACCGTGGCGCGAGGCCGGCGTGCAGCGCGTGGCCGGCATCGAGGCCCGCGGGTTCATCCTGGGCGCGCCGCTGGCGCGCGAGCTCGGCGTCGGATTCGTGGCGGTGCGCAAGCCCGGCAAGCTGCCCGGCCCCGTGCGCGAGATCAGCTACGCGCTCGAATACGGCGAGGACAGGCTGCAGGTGCAGGCCGATGCCGTGGCGCCGGGCGACCGCGTCCTGCTGGTGGACGACGTGCTGGCCACCGGCGGCACCCTGGTCGCGGCCGCCGGGCTGCTGGAGTCCATCAAGGCCGAGCTGGTGGGTGCGGCGGTACTGATGGAGCTGCCGGCCCTGGGCGGACGCGGGCGATGGGCCCGCAGCTCGCCGCTGCGCGCCGCGATCGTGGCCTGATCACCAGGCCTCGAATTCGCAGACGTAGATCAGCTCGCAGGCGCCGTCGCCGCTGTCTTCCCGGGTGAGCGAGCTGCGCCACTGCCAGCCATCGTCGCCGCGGATCTCCACCAGCCAGCCTTTCAGCCGCACGGTCTGGTCCTCGCGCACGCGGTCGATGGCCCGGGCGACGGACGGATTGGCCGGCACCAGGTGCATGTTCGCGCTCGAGCGGATGATTTCCTCCAGCGGCAGCGGCGGTCCGTCCGGGCCCCATCGGTAGCGGTACCAGCGGCCGCCCTGGGAGATGTCGAGCTGCTTGTAGAACGCGGGGTCGGCCATGCGCTGCCAGCCCAGCGCGAGGTCGGTGGGCGAAAGCCCGGCATTGCGGTCGAAACGATAGTCCTCGCGGCCCAGTACCCGGGCCTGGATGGCGAAGCCGGCCAGCGGCTGGAGGGTGTGGCCCTCGAACGCCACCGTCGGCGCATCGCCGACATCCACCTGGAGGGGTTCGGCCAGCCCGGTCGGGAAGGCCATCGGCGGCAGCCGAGCGTGGCGCCGCCCTGTACAGGAACGGCGATGTCCCCGGGGCCTCGACCGGCCGCCCAGAACAGCAGGAGCGTGGCGCCGACCAGCGTGATCCAGAGCCAGCGGGGCATGGCGGCCGGCCGCTCCGATCAGCGCGAGAAGTCGCCCGCGGCTTCGGGCTGGTAGGCGATACCGGTGACCCGCAGGCGCAGCGAGCGGCCACCGGGGGCATTCCAGTCGATGCTCTGGCCGACCGACAGACCCAGCAGGGCGGTGCCGACCGGGGCCAGCACCGACACCTTGTGCTGGTCCACGTCGGCGTCGGGCGGGTAGACCAGGGTCAGGCGGTGGGTTTCGCCGCTGACTTCGTCCTCGCAGGTGACCTCGGAGTTCATCGTGACCACGTCGGCGGGCATGTCTGCCGGGGCGACGACGTTCGCGCGCTCGAGCTCGTGTCCGAGCGCGGCCGCGGCGGGCAGGGCGGCCACCGCGGGGGCCTCGAGCAGGCGCTCGAGGCGCTCGAGGTCGCGGCTGGAAACGGTGATCGGCGGCGAGGTGGCCATGGGGGGGCTCCAAAAAAGCGAAACGGGCGCCGCGTCAAGACGCGCCGCCCAAGGGTCTTCAGGGTTGTGGAGCCACGATAGCCCCTGGCCCGCCGGGCTTCAAGCCTTCGCCGCGCGAGGTCCCGATGGCTCGTCGGCGGGCAGGTCCAGCAGGCCCTGGGGCAGGTCGCGCAGCACCGCGGCGAGGTCGTGCAGGAAGCCGCCCATGGCCGAGCTGCGGCGCCAGACCAGGGCCAGCCGCCGGCTCGGCGGGGGGTTGCGGAAGGACAGCAGCCGGATGTCCACCGATGCCGGCACCGGCGGTTTTACCGCCAGCACCGGCAGCAGGGTGACGCCGACGCCCGCGGCGACCATCTGCCGCAGCGTCTCCAGGCTGGTGGCGCGGAAGCCTTCCTTTTCGCCGGCGCCGGCGAGGCCGCACACTTCGAGTGCGTGGTCGCGCAGGCAGTGGCCTTCTTCGAGCAGCAGCAGGTGCTGGTCGCCCAGTTCACCCAGGCGCAGGTTGCGCCGGCCGGCCAGCGGGTGGCCGTCGGGCACGGCCAGCATGAAGGGTTCCTCGAACAGGAACTCGGTCTCCGCCCATTCTTCGTGCAGCGGCAGGGCCAGCACGGCGGCATCAAGCTTGCCGTCGCGCAGCATGTGCAGGATGACCTCGGTTTTCTCCTCGACCAGCAGCAGTTCAAGGCGCGGGAAACGCTGGCGGATGCGCGGCACCACGTGGGGCAACAGGTAGGGACCCAGCGTCGGGAACAGGCCCAGGCGAACGCTGCCGGCTTCGGGGTCGGCGGTGCGCCGGGCGGTTTCGCGCATCTGTTCGACCTCGGCCAGCACGCGGCGGGCGCGCATCGCGATGTCCTGGCCCGCGGCCGTCAGCATGACGTGGCGGGGTGCGCGTTCGACCAGGGAAACGCCAAGCTCGTCCTCGAGCTTCTTGATCTGGGTCGATAGCGTGGGCTGGCTGACATGGCACGACTCCGCCGCGCGGCCGAAATGCCGGAGATCGGCCAATGCCACCAGGTAGCGCAGATCGCGGAGGTTCATGGCGATTGCTATAGCCTATGGAACTGCCGATGACAATCGCCAAGGCGTGAAGGCAAGGTCATCGAGTGATAGGTTAAACCTATCGTTGTGATAGAAAACATCACTTTCACATATCAATAGGTTTTACCTACCATAGCCGCAAGTTTCGATTCACCCTTCCTCAAACCCACAGGAGCTGACATGTCCCTGATCAACACCGAGATCCAGCCGTTCAAGGCCCAGGCCTTCCATGACGGCAAGTTCGTCGAAATCACCGAAGAGTCCCTGAAGGGCAAGTGGTCGGTCATCGTCTTCATGCCGGCCGCCTTCACCTTCAACTGCCCGACCGAGGTCGAGGACGCGGCCGAGAACTACGCCGAGTTCCAGAAGATGGGCGCCGAGGTCTACATCGTCACCACCGACACCCATTTCTCGCACAAGGTCTGGCACGAAACCTCGCCGGCCGTGGGCAAGGCGAAGTTCCCGCTGGTCGGCGACCCGACCCACAAGCTGACCCGCGCCTTCGGCGTGCACATCGACGAAGAGGGCCTGGCCCTGCGCGGCACCTTCATCGTCAATCCCAAGGGCGTCATCAAGACCCTGGAGATCCATGACAACGCCATCGCGCGTGACATGAAGGAAACCGTGCGCAAGCTCAAGGCCGCCCAGTACGTCGCCGCCCATCCGGGCCAGGTGTGCCCGGCCAAGTGGAAGGAAGGCGAGAAGACCCTCGCCCCGTCGCTGGACCTGGTCGGCAAGATCTGAGTCCCGCGCCGCGGAGATTTCGCCCGGGCGGCTGGCCCGCCCGGGCGGATCCTTCGCGCCACCCACCCGTATCCGGAGGTTTTCGCCTGCGGCCTGACACGGCCGCAGGCGAAAACCCTGCCCAAGGAGTCAGGAAATGCTCGAAGAGAACCTGAAAACCCAGCTCGCGGCCTACCTGGAAAAACTGCGTTTGCCGATCGAGCTGGTCGCCTCGCTGGACGAGGGTGAAAAATCCCGCGAGCTGTGGGACCTGCTCACGGCCATCGCCGAGCTGTCGGAGATGATCCGGCTTGAGCGCCGCGACGACGACGCCCGCAAGCCTTCCTTCGCCATCAACCGCGTGGGGAGCGACATCGGGGTGCGTTTTGCCGGCCTGCCGATGGGCCACGAGTTCACGTCCCTCGTGCTGGCCCTGCTGCAGGTGGGCGGCCATCCGTCCAAGGCCAGCCAGGAAGTGATCGAGCAGGTCCAGGCGCTGGAAGGCGACTACCATTTCGAAAGCTACTTCTCGCTGTCCTGCCAGAACTGCCCGGACGTGGTGCAGGCCCTGAACCTGATGAGCGTGCTCAATCCGCGCATCCGCCACGTCGCCATCGACGGCGCCCTGTTCCAGGACGAGGTGGACGCGCGCGAGGTGATGGCGGTGCCGAGCATCTTCCTCAACGGCGAACCCTTCGACCAGGGCCGCCTGAGCCTCGAACAGATCGTCGCCAAGCTCGACGTGGGCGCGGAAAAACGCACGGCGGAGAAGATTTCCGCCCGGGAAGCCTTCGACGTGCTCGTCGTCGGCGGGGGCCCGGCCGGCGCCGCGGCGGCGGTTTATGCCGCGCGCAAGGGCATCAGCACGGGCATCGTCGCCGAGCGTTTCGGCGGCCAGCTCCTGGACACGCTGGGCATCGAGAACCTGATCTCGGTGCCGCATACCGAGGGACCGAAGCTGGTTTCGGTGCTGGAGCAGAATGCGCGGGACCTGGGCGTCGACGTCATGGACCTGCAGCGCGTCGAAAGGCTGGTGCCGGCCAGCGAGCCGGGAGGCCTGGTCGAACTGCAGCTGGCCAACGGCGCCACGCTCAGGTCGCGCACGGTCGTGCTTTCCCCGGGCGCGCGCTGGCGCCAGATGAACGTGCCGGGTGAAAACCAGTACCGCAACAAGGGCGTCGCCTACTGTCCCCACTGCGATGGCCCCTTGTTCAAGGGCAAGCGCGTGGCGGTGATCGGCGGCGGAAACTCGGGCGTCGAGGCCGCGATCGACCTGGCCGGCATCGTGTCCCACGTGACGCTGGTGGAGTTCGACGGCAAGCTGCGTGCCGACGAAGTGCTGCAGGCCAAGCTTCGCAGCCTGCCCAACGTGAGCGTCGTGGTGAATGGCGAGTCCACCGCCGTGCGCGGCGATGGCCAGAGGGTGAATGCCCTGGTCTATCGCGACCGGATCTCGGGCGAGGAACATGTCATCGAGCTCGAGGGCATCTTCGTGCAGATCGGCCTGCTGCCCAACACCGAATGGCTCAAGGGCACGGTGGAGCTGTCCGCGCGCGGCGAGATCGTCATCGACGACCGCGGCCAGACCTCGGTTCCCGGCGTATTCGCCGCGGGCGATGCCACGACGGTGCCGTACAAGCAGATCGTGGTGGCGATGGGCGCGGGCTCCACCGCAGCACTCAGCGCCTTCGACCACCTGATGCGGGCGGCGGTGGCCGCGCCGCGGGCGGTCGAGGAGGCCTGACGCCGGTCGGTGGCACCCGGGCTCAGTCGGTGGCCGTGGTGGCGGCCGTGAGGCCGAGGAAGCGCAGCGATTCGGCCAGCGCGGGCGAGGGCTGTTCCCGGCGCAGGCCCAGCACGATGCCGATGTGGCCTTCGCCCTCGATCGGCACGTAGCGAACGGGGACGCCGGCTGCCGCCAGTTTTGCCTCCAGGCGCACGCTGTTGCGCGGCCAGACCGTGCCGTCGTCGCTGCCGTGCAGCAGCAGGAAGGGGGGCTCGTCGCCGTCCACGAAATTCACCGGCTGCGAGCGGGGCCAGGCTTCCTTCGATCCGAAGACATCGCGCAGCTCCGGATCGGTGATCGGCAGGAAGTCGAACGGCCCGGCCAGCGCGATCACGCCCGCGAGGTCCGTCGGGGCCAGGCCCTGTGCGGCCAGGTAGCGGCCGTCGGCCGCCAGCAGCGCAACGATGTGGGCGCCGGCCGAATGTCCCATCAGGTGGATCCGCTCCGGGTCGCCTCCCAGGCGCGCGGCGTTCGCGCGCGCCCAGGCGACCGCGCGTGCGGTGTCGTGCATGAAGGCGGGAAAGGCATGGTCCGGTGCCTTGCGATAGTCCGGGACCAGCACCAGCGCCCCCTCGCGGGCAAGGCGTTCGCCGACGAAGCGATAGCCCTGGCGGTCCCCGCTGCGCCAGCTGCCGCCGTGCAGGAACACCACCACCGGCGCCGCCCCGGCCCCGCCCACCGGCGGGTGCACGTCCAGCGAAAGGCCGCGTTCCGC
>CAXAYM010000096.1:0-7827 GCA_963973175.1 uncultured Arenimonas sp. | reverse complement strand
ACCGCAGCGCCGCCGCTGGCGCGGATGATCTGCAGCACCCGGAACTGGCCGACGCCGGCCGGCACGTTCAGGCCGGTGCAGATCGTCGGGCCGGTCTGCGGCAGCGCGATGGTGTCGTCGGCGCCCTCGTCGAAGGCGCGCACCAGGGGCGTGGTCACCTCGGACTGCACGCAGATCATCTTCGGCCGGCGTGAATCGACCAGGCCCAAGGCCTCGAGTTCATCGAAGGCCTTCCACATGCCCAGCACGCCGGTGCCGCCGCCGGTGGGATAGACGATGGCGTCGGGCAGCGACCAGCGGGTTTCGCCCGGCGGCGGTTCGGCCATTTCCAGGCCCAGGGTCTTCTTGCCCTCGATGCGCCAGCCCGGCTCCTGGAAGGTGGCGCAGTTGAACCAGCCCTGCGGCCAGTAATCGGCCTTGAGCTTCGCGGCGGCCTCGCGGATGGTCCCTTTCACCAGCTCCAGCCGGACGCGGTCCGGATGCAGGTGGGCCATCGCGGCGACCTGGCCCAGGATCGGCATCGGCGTGTCGTCGGGCATCGCCACGACCACCTGCAGGCCGCCGGCCAGGCCGTAGCGCACCAGCGAATCGCCGGCATTGCCCTGGGTCGGCACGGCCAGGCGCTGCACGCCGGCGCGCCGGGCCATCGCCACCACCATCGCCATGCCGCGGTCCTTGAAGCTGCCGGTGGGGTTGGCGCCGAAGCCGGGGTGGGCCTGGCCTTCGTCCTTGAGCTGCAGCCGCAACCCGGCGGCCTTGGCGACCGGGTGGTCGCCGTAGTCGAGCAGGGGCGTATGGCCTTCGCCCAGCGCGACGATGTGCGTCGCATCGGCCGGATCGTTGATGTCCAGCGGCATCAGCGCGCCGAAACGCCACATGTCGCGGCGGCCAGGGTCGTACCAGGCGGCATCCGGTTTCTCGCGGGCCAGGCGTTCGAGGTCCAGGACCATGTGCACCGGCCGCCCATCGGCCGGGTCGAGGTTCATCGGCGGCCCGGGCGGGTACTCGATGCCCGAACCGATGCCTTGCAGGCAGCGCAGGTAGCCCATGCGGGAGGATCCTTCAGTGGGTGCTTTCTTCGGCGTCGCCCAGCAGGTCGATCAGCCGGGACAGGGCGGCGCGGTCCTCGGCGGCGAAATTGGCGAGCAGGCGGCGCTCGTAGGCCAGGGCCGCCGGCGCCACCTCGGCATAAACGCGCCGGCCCTCGTCGGACAGCTCTAGGACCGACCGGCGACGGTCGGCGTCGTGGGTGTCGCGGGTGATCCGACCGTCCGCCAGCAGGCTGGCCACGGCGCGACTGACCGCCACCTTGTCCATCGCCGTGCGCTCGGCCAGCTCGCTGGCCGACAGGCCCGGATAGCGGCCCAGCACGGCCAGGACCCGCCATTCGGTCACGCCCAGGCCGAAGCGGTCGGCATAGAGGCGGGCGATGTCCTGGCTGATCCGGTTCGACAGCACGGAAAGCCGGTAGGGCAGGAAATGCTCCAGGTCCAGGATGTCCCGTTCAGGCATTGCGGCACCGCGTCTTGCAAATGGTTACAAGTGAAACTATAACGGACGTCTTCCCCATGCAAGCGGTCCCCCGGAGGTTTCCCATGAGCGCACAACCCAACCTGGGCATGCAGCCCACCACCTTCGAAAACCCGATGGGCATCAACGGCTTCGAATTCGTCGAATTCGCCGCGCCGGCCGATCGTGGCGAGTCGATGGCCCAGTACCTGCGCAACCTGGGCTTCACCGCCGTCGCGAAGCACAAGAGCCGCCCGATCACCCTGTTCCGCCAGGGCACCATCAATTTCCTGCTCAACGAGACGCCCGATTCCTTCGCCTCGGATTTCGCGGCCAAGCACGGGCCCTCGGCCTGCGGTTTCGCCATCCGCTTCAAGCAGCCCTCGGGCGAGGTGCTCAAGCATGTGCTGGCCAACGGCGGCGAGCGCCAGGACCACCGCGCCGACACCCGCGCCGTGGATGCGCCGGTGGTCAAGGGCATCGGCGACTGCATGCTCTACCTGGTCGACGACGGCCGCGACGACCTGTACGCGGACTTCGCGCCGATCCCGGGCGTGGACCAGAACCCCAAGGGCTTTGGCCTGACCTTCATCGACCACCTGACCCACAACCTGTTCATGGGCAACATGCAGAAGTGGTCGGACTACTACGAGAAGCTGTTCAACTTCCGCGAAATCCGCTACTTCGACATCAAGGGTGCCAAGACCGGCCTGCTGTCCAAGGCGATGACC
This sequence comes from uncultured Arenimonas sp., assembly GCA_963973175.1. Lineage (GTDB taxonomy): Bacteria > Pseudomonadota > Gammaproteobacteria > Xanthomonadales > Xanthomonadaceae > Arenimonas. The sequence continues at coordinate 5,587 of CAXAYM010000096.1, read as the reverse complement.
GCGCCGGACGGCGTGGTGCGCATCCCGCTCAACGAGTCGAGCGACGAGAAGAGCCAGATCAACGAATACCTGCGCGAGTACAAGGGCGAGGGCATCCAGCACATCGCGCTGTTCACCGACGACATCTATTCGTCGGTGGAAGCCATGCACAAGGCCGGCGTGAAGTTCCTCGACACCCCGGACACCTATTTCGACGTGATCGACCAGCGTATCCCGGAGCATGGCGAAGACGTCGCCCGCCTGCGCAAGAACAGCATCCTGATCGACGCCGACCCGGAAACCAAGCAGCGCAAGCTGCTGCAGATCTTCACCCAGAACGCGTTCGGCCCGATCTTCTTCGAGATCATCCAGCGCAAGGGCAACGAGGGTTTCGGCGAAGGCAACTTCCAGGCGCTGTTCGAATCCATCGAACGCGACCAGATGCGCCGCGGCGTGCTCTGACCTGGACGGGAACGGCGCCATGAGCCTGAGCTACCAGAGTGGGTTTGGAAACGAGTTCGCGACGGAAGCCTTGCCGGGCGCCCTGCCGGTCGGGCGCAACTCGCCGCAGAAGGCACCCTATGGGCTCTATGCGGAGCAGGTCAGCGGCACGGCCTTCACCGCGCCACGCGCCAGCAACCGGCGCAGCTGGCTCTACCGCATCCGCCCGGCCGCGATGCACGGGCCGTTCACCGAACTGGGCCACGCCAGCTTCCACAACGATTTCGGCCACGGCCCGGTGACGCCCGACCAGCTGCGCTGGAGCCCGCTGCCGATGCCCTCGGCGCCGACCGACTGGCTCGATGGCCTGTTCACCATGGCCGGCAACGGTGGCTGCTGGGCCGGCACCGGCATGGGCGTGCACATGTACGCGGCCAACAAGGACATGGACGGGCGTTATTTCTATGACGCCGACGGCGAGTTGCTGATCGTTCCCCAGCAGGGCCGGCTGCGCATCGCCACCGAGCTGGGCGTGCTGGAGCTCGAGCCGCAGGAGATCGCGCTGATCCCGCGGGGCCTGCGCTTCAGCGTTTCGCTGCCCGATGGCGAAGCCCGGGGTTACGTCTGCGAAAACTTCGGCGCCATGTTCCGGCTGCCGGACCTGGGCCCGATCGGCAGCAACGGGCTGGCCAATCCGCGTGATTTCCTGTCGCCGGTGGCGGCCTGGGAAGACCGCGAAGGCAAGTTCGAGCTGGTGGCCAAGTTCCAGGGCAGCCTGTGGCGCGCGGACATCGGCCACAGCCCGCTGGACGTCGTCGCCTGGCACGGCAACTACGCGCCCAGCAAATACGACCTGCGCCGCTTCAACACCATCGGCTCGATCAGCTACGACCATCCGGACCCGTCAATCTTCCTGGTGCTGCATTCGCCCAGCGACACCGAGGGCACCAGCAACATCGACTTCGTGATCTTCCCGCCGCGCTGGCTGGTCGCGCAGGACACCTTCCGGCCACCCTGGTTCCACCGCAACATCGCCAGCGAGTTCATGGGCCTGGTGCACGGCGCCTACGACGCCAAGGCCGAAGGCTTCGTGCCCGGGGGCTGCTCGCTGCACAACGCGATGACCGGTCACGGTCCGGACGCGGCGACCTTCGAGAAGGCGTCGAACGCCGACCTGAGCAAGCCCGACGTCATCACCGGCACGATGGCCTTCATGTTCGAGTCCCGCCACGTGATCCGGCCGGCGGCCCAGGCGCTGGACGCCGGGCATCGCCAGCGCGATTACCAGGCCTGCTGGCAGGGCCTGGCCAAACATTTCGACCCGGAGAAACGCTGATGCGCGCCACACCCCTGGTCCTGGCCGCTGCCGTGGCGCTTGCGCTGGTGGCCTGCGCCGAACCCGCGCCGACGCCTCCCGCGGTGACGGCGCCGGACGACGTGGAGGCAACCCCCGCGCCCGTGTCGGCTTCGGCAGCCGCGGTCGCCCACCAGGCGGTGCACGATCCCGAAGTGGTGCACTTCGGGGGCTTCGGGCCGGCGGCCTTCGGCGCAGACGAGGAGCAGGTGCGCATCGCCTGGGGGCAGCCGCTCGAGAGCCTGCCTCCCGGCGAAGGTTCCACCTGCACCTACCTGATGCCCGACCCGGTGCCGCCCGGCGGCTACGAAGTGGCCTTCATGATGGAGGACGGCGGCTTCCGGCGTTACGACGTCGCCTCGCCGCGCGTGGTTGCGCCCGGCGACGTGGTGATCGGTGATGACGCCGGGAAGGTGCTTGCCGCTTTCCCGGGGCGCGTGGAAGAAATGCCGCACAAATACGTCGAAGGTGGCCGCTACCTCGTGGTCAGCCCCGAACAGCCGGGCGAGGCGCGCCTGGTCTTCGAGGTCGACCCGGACGGCACGATTACCGAATGGCGCATGGGCCTGCTTCCGCAGGTCCTGTACGTGGAAGGCTGCAGCTGAGCTGCGCCGCAGGCACAGGAGAAAATGGAATGAAGCTTGGATCCCTCAAGGAAGGCGGCCGCGACGGCACGCTCATCGTCGTTTCGCGCGACCTCACCCGCGCCGTGAAGGCGACCGGCATCGCGCCGACGCTGCAGCGCGCGCTGGAGGACTGGTCCAATACCGCGCCACGGCTCAATGCCGTGTTCGAAGCGTTGGAGGCGGGCACGCCGGAAACGGTGAACGGCGAACCGGTGTTCGAGGTGGACGTCGCCCAGCTGGCCTCGCCGCTGCCGCGCGCCTACGAGTTCGTCGACGGCAGCGCCTACCTGCCGCACGTGGCGCGGGTGCGCAAGGCGCGCGGCGCCGAGGTGCCGGAAAGTTTCTACACCGACCCGCTGATGTACCAGGCGGTCAGCGCCGGTTTCTACGGCCCGCGCGACCCGGTGCTAGTGGCCGACGAGGCGCATGGCATCGACCTGGAAGCCGAGATCGTGGTGGTCACCGACGACGTGCCCCAGGGCGCCACGCCGGCCGAGGCTGCCGGTCACATCCAGCTGGTCGGCCTGGTCAACGACGTGTCGCTGCGCAACCTGATCCCCGGCGAGCTGGCCAAGGGTTTCGGCTTCCTGCAGTCCAAGCCGCGTTCGGCGCTGAGCCCGGTGTTCGTCACGCCCGACGAGCTGGGCGACGCCTGGAAGGACAACAAGCTGCACCTGCCGCTGCTGACCCACATCAACGGAAAGTGGTTCGGCGCGCCCGAGGCCGGCGTGGACATGCAGTTCGACTTCGCCCAGCTGGTCGCCCATGCCGCGAAGACCCGGCCGCTGTCGGCCGGCACCATCGTCGGTTCGGGCACGGTCGCCAACGAGGACACCTCACTCGGCGCCAGCTGTTTCGCCGAGCAGCGCACGGTCGAGGCCCTGCGCGACGGCAAGCCCAGCACGCCCTTCATGTCCTTCGGCGACACGGTGCGCATCGAGATGCTCGACAAGGCCGGGCGCAGCATCTTCGGCGCCATCGAGCAGCGCATCCAGAAGGCCTGAAGATCCCCTTGTGGGAGGGACTTCCCTCCCACAAGGGGCATGGAACAAAAACGGCCCGGCCCGGCGTATGCTTGGTCGGAAGCAGGCTTGGCAGAGGGGATTCGCCATGAACGCGGGCTCGATCCGGCTGTATTCGTACTGGCGTTCCAGCGCCGCCTACCGCGTGCGCATCGCGCTCAACCTCAAGGGCCTGCCCTACGAGACCATGCCCGTGCACCTGGTGCGCGACGGCGGCGACCAGCACAAGGCGCCCTTCAGCGACCTCAATCCCCAGGAGCTGGTGCCGGTGCTGCTGCACGGCAACCGCATCCTGCGCCAGTCGCTGGCGATCATGGAGTACCTGGACGAAACCTGGCCCAGCCCGCCGCTGATGCCGGCCACGGCCCGCGACCGCCAGCGCGTGCGCTCGATCTCCCAGCTGGTCGCCAGCGACATGCACCCGCTCAACAACCTGCGGGTGCTGCAGTTCTTCGAGACCACCTGGAACGTGCCCCAGGCCGAACGCGAGGCCTGGGTGCGGCACTGGATCAAGGTGGGCTTCGACGCGCTCGAGGACACCCTGTGCGACAACCCGTCCACGGGCGCCTACTGCGACGGCGACGTGCCGACCATGGCCGATTGCTGCCTGGTGCCACAGGTCTACAACGCGGAGCGCTTCGGGGTGGACATGGCGCCCTACCGGACGATCCGTCGCATCACCCGGGAATGCCTGGCGCTGGAGGCCTTCGATGCGGCCCGGCCGGAGAACCAGCCGGACGCGCCTGCCGGCAGCTGAGCCGGCTCAGTAAGCCTGGGTTTCGCTGCCGGGACCGCCGCCGCCGTACATGTCGGCATAGGGGTCGTGTTCGCCGCTGGCGCCTTCCGACAGGCGGATCTTCAGGGCCAGGCCATCGCGCGAGTCGGCCTTGCGCAGGGCCTCCTCCAGCTCGACCTTGCCTTCCTTGTACATGCGGAACAGCGACTGGTCGAAGGTCTGCATGCCTTCCTGCAGCGACTTGTCCATCGCTTCCTTGATCTCGTGCACCTCGCCGCGGCGGATGAGGTCGCGGATCATCGGGGTGTTGATCAGGATCTCGGCGGCCGGCAGGCGCTTGCCGTCCTTGCCCACCACCAGGCGCTGGCTGATGATCGCCTTGAGGTTGAGCGAGAGGTTCATCAGCACGTTCTTGTGGGCCGACTCCGGGAAGAAGTTCAGGATGCGGTCCAGGGTCTGGTCGGCGTTGTTCGAGTGCAGGGTGGCCATGCACAGGTGGCCGGTTTCGGCGAAGGCAATCGCCGACTCCATGGTGACGGCGTCCAGGATCTCGCCGATCAGGATGACGTCCGGGGCCTCGCGCATGGCGTTCTTGAGCGCGTTGTGGAAGGCGTGGGTGTCCAGGCCGACCTCGCGCTGGTTCACGATCGACTTCTTGTGCTTGTGCAGGAACTCGATCGGATCCTCGATGGTGAGGATGTGGCCGGTGGTGCTGGCGTTGCGGTGGTCGATCATCGCGGCCAGGGTGGTGGACTTGCCCGAGCCGGTCGAACCGACCACCAGCACCAGGCCACGCTGCTCCATCACGATGTCCTTCAGGACCGCCGGCAGCTTGAGCTGGTCGATGCCCGGGATCTCGGACTTGATGGCGCGGATGACCATGCCGACTTCGCCGCGCTGCTTGAACACGTTCACGCGGAAGCGGCCGGTGTCCTTCACGGCGATCGCCATGTTGAACTCCAGGTCGCGCTCGAAGGCGGGGACCTGGCCCTCGTCCATCAGCGAGTACGCGATCTTCTTGACCATGCCGGCCGGCAGGCCGGTATTGCCAAGCGGGTAGAGTTTGCCTTCGACCTTGATATAGACGGGAGCGCCGGTCGTCAGGAACATGTCCGACGCGTTCTTTTCCGTCATCAGCTTCAGGAAGTAGCCGATGTCCATGTCAGTATCCTTGCATCCCCTGAGTTCGGTCCCGGTGGTGGCCCGGCGTGGCTACAATGGCTACGCCGAAACGCCCACCTGCGAGTTCGCCTTATGACACTAATGCCGCGAAAAATCCATCTTGCGCTGCCGATCCTGCTGTCGGTTTCGCTGTTTGGCGCTAGCCTTGCTGCAGCCGACGAGGTCGATGCGGCGCTGGCCGCCGCCGAACGCGCGGTGCTTGCCGCCGAGGCCGCGCAGCCGCGGGGCGACGCCGCCAAGGCGCTGG
>CAXAYM010000095.1:0-7866 GCA_963973175.1 uncultured Arenimonas sp. | reverse complement strand
CAGCGTGATCTGGCTCTACCACGCCGAGGGTTACACCCACGACGAGATCGGCGGCCTGATGGGCAAGACCGCCAGTTTTTCGAAATCGCAGCTCGCGCGCGGCACCCGCCGCCTGCGCGAGCTGCTCAGGATCACCCAGGAGGTGGATTCCCATGCCTGACGATATGCGCTCTCCGCCGGAAGGACTGTGGCTGTCAGAGGCCATCGCGCGGATGCCGCTCGAAGCGCCGGAACGAAGCGCCTGGCCTCTGCTGGCCGAACGCTTTGATGCCGTGCGCAAGCGGCCGCGAGGCCTGCGCTGGCCTTTCGCCCTCGCCGCAGCCGCCGCGGCCGTGCTGGCCATGGCACTGGTACTGCCGCTGCCGCGCGAGCAGGCCTCGGGGTCACCGCAAGACGCCCCGGCGCTGGCATCCGCAGGCACCGGCCCCGCCGCGGTTGAAGTGCTGATGGCTGAATCCGCCCAGCTCGAAGCCCTGCTGGCCACCGTGTCACGCGACGAGGTGGGTTCGGCCAACACGCTGCTGCTGGGCATGGAGCTCGAGGACCGCATCGCCCGCGTTGATGACGCGCTGGCGTCCCCGGACCTGTCCGACACCGAACGCGCCGCGCTGTGGCAGGAACGCGTCGCCACCCTGCGCGACTACGCCAGCCTGCAGGGCACCGCCCAGTGGGTCGCCGTGCAGGGCGGCCAGCACGACGGCGCCCTGGTCGCCACTTTCTGATCTGAACCCGAGGAATCCCGCCATGAAGATCCGCCTTTGTTCCCTCCTGATCGCCGCGGCGCTTGCCGCCGGGGCCCAGGCCGCCACGCCGGAAAGCGAAGCGGCCGCCGAAGCCAGCCGCGCCGAGCTCGAACGCGCCCGCGCCGAGCTGGCCGACGCCGCCAAACGCGTGGCCGAACTCAGCCGCGAGGTGCACAAGGTTCGTGTCGTGGATGTTGAACGCGTGCGCAGCCGGGGCGACCGTGCGCGACTGGGCATCGTGATGAGTCCCGAGCCCGGCGTGGCCGGCGTGCGCATCGCCGCGGTCACGCCCAAGGGCCCGGCCGCGAAGGCGGGCCTGCGCAGCGGCGACCACCTGACCAGCATCGATGGCAAGCCGATCAGCGCCAAGGGCGATGCCGCCGTGGATCAGGCGCGCGAGCTGCTCGGCGACCTCAAGCGGGACCAGGAAGTGCGCCTGGGCTATCGCCGCGACGGCAAGAACGGCTCGGCGACGGTGACGGCGGGCGACGCCGCGCGGGTGATGATGTTCAGCACCGACGGTGACTTCGAGTTCGAGTTCGGCGAGGAGTTCGAGCACGCGATGGAACTGGGCGCGCTCGAAGGCGTGCGCGCTCACCCGCTGATCCACCCCGGCATCGAGATGGAGATCGCCCGCATCGCCGCCGCGCCCTGCGCGCCGGGCCAGGACGATTGCCGACTGCCGGTGCTGGCCCAGGCCTTCCGTTGGAACGGCCTGAACCTGGCCTCCGTCGACGCAAAGCTGGGCCGCTACTTCGGCACCGACCGCGGCGTGCTGGTGCTCAGCGGCGGCCAGGGACTGGAGGCATTGGAACCGGGCGACGTGATCCAGCGCATCGACGGCACCGAGGTCTCGACGCCGCGCGAAGCCATGCGCGCGCTGCGCGGCCAGGACGCCGGCGAGAAACTGCAGGTGCAGCTGCTGCGCGACCGCAAGTCGCGCACCGTGCAGGTGACCGTGCCCGAAGCACCGACGATGAAATGGTTTGCGCCGCCTGCGCCGCCCGCACCGCCCGCACCGCCGACGCCTCCCGCCCCGCCAGCGAAGCGCTCGGCGCCCGCCGCTCCGGCGGCGCCGACCCCGCCGGCAGCCCCTGCCCCTCCCGCACCGCCGGCGGACGGCGCCAGCGTCGTGTTCGCCGATGGCGTGGTGACGCGCATCGCAACGCGGGCGCAGCAGGTGGACTGATCCGGCCAGGCTTGCCCTCGCCGTGGACGACTGGGTTCAATGCCCCGTCGCCCCTGCCCAGGCACTGAATGTCTTCGTCAGCACGCAAGTCCGCCCGTGTTGTCTTGCTTGTCGCCCTGCTCGCCGCCATTTCATGGTGGCTGGCGCAATCCGAAGACTCCGCGGAACCGGATGACGCGGAAGCCCCCGCCCAGGAGGTGGCCTCGGCATCGCCCCGCGTGGGGTCTTACTCTGAAAGCGAAGAAGCCGGCGCCCTGCCGCTCGCATTCGAGGGACTGCGGCAGCGTGCCGAAGCCGGCGAAGCCCGCGCGGCCTGCCAACTGGGCGCAAAGCTGATGTATTGCGCCTCCGTCCAGCGCCTTTTGGACCGGGACCTCCAGGAGTGGGTGGCGAAGTCCGAACAGATCCTCGCGCAGAAGGGTCAGTTGGACGATGCAAACCGATTTGCGCAGATGCAGCTCTTGGCGATCGCCGCCCGCCGCGAGTGCGCGGGACTGCCTGCCCAGGCCGGACGCATGGGCCATGCCTGGATGCGCCGGGCCGCGCTGGCGGGCGAACCCGATGCCATGCTCCTGCATGCCAGTGGCGAGACCCTGGTCACCAGCTTCGAAGATGGCTGGAGCTTCCTGCAGGACGAACGATTCAAGCAGTGGCGCGCCGAGGCGCCGGCCATGTTGCAGTCCTTGCTTGAGCAGGGGGACCCGGCCGCATTGATCGCGCTGCTTCGTGGATACGAGAACCGGCAGTACCTGGGCTGGATTACGGCGCCGGATCCCGACCGCGCCTTGACCTTGTCCCTGCTGGCCCAGGAAGTATTCAACCGGCCTGGTGGCCTGCCTTCCGGCGGGTATTCCTTCGATCTTCGCGAGCCCGATCAGCGCCGGCGCTACCGGGAGGCGATGCTTCGTGCGCGAGAGTGGCATCGACAGTATTTCGGAGGACAGAAGCACGAGACCAAGCCGCATTTCCAGCGTCTGGAAGGGCCCACGGGCATGGGCGATTCCAAATTTGATCCGCCAAGCGTCTGTGGTGCCGAATGGGGTGTCCAATGAGTCGCCGGAGGTCCTTCACGACTGCAGAAGTAGCAGGAATACTGGTCGCGCTGGCTGCCCTTGTTCTCGGATGGACGTGGTGGATATCGCGGGACCGCGTTGCGCCCGAAACCAGAAGCGCGGTGACCACGGCCGGACTCACTGCCATTGAACAGGGAGTCGCCGGGGCGGCCGACACGCATGACCTGCCCCCGGTTCCGCCCGCCCAGGCACCCATCGACCTCGCCGCGGCCGACCTGATGGCAAACGCGGATGCGGGCAGCGTCCGCGCCACCTGCCGTCTCGCCTTTGAACTGCTGCGCTGCCGGGAATTGGTCGAGCGTGACCGATGGCGGGCGACACAGGCACCACCCAGGCGACGCGGCGACCCGGCTGCCGACGCCCAAGCCATGCTGCACGCCGCCCGGGATGCAGGCTTGCGTGAGGCGGTCCCCGAACTGGTTACCGCCTACAGCACCGAGATCGGCTTTCCCGGCGCTTTGATTCCCGATGATCCGGTCCAGGCCCTCGCCCATCGAATTCTGGGCGCCTTGCTGGTGGAGGGCCTGTCGACCGAATTCGAGATGTTCACCCGCAACCTCGATCCCGAGGATGTGCGCAAAGCCAGGGAACTGGCGAACTACCTGCACCAGCGACATTTCGGCGGTCGCCGGCATCCGCCCTCCCCGCCGGATCCAAATGCCGTGGCCATGCCTCTCCCGGATCCCGATAGTTACTGCCGACCTGCGGCTTGATGCCGATACAGGTGTCGCGGTTCAATGCGGCTCCCTTGGCGAAATGGCGATCGAATGCGACGTTCTGTCCGGCTCTGGTCAGCTCTGGTTTTATCCGTGTTGCTCGCAGCGCTGCTGCTGACGATGCCGTGGGGAGTCTCAGGTACCGCACAGGAGGCTTCCTCGTCGCCGGAAGCCTCCCGGTCCGAACCCAAGACAGATGGGCTCGTGCCGACACAGGCCCGGGACGGGCAGCCGCCGCCGATTGCGCCCCTCGATCCGGCGAAACAAGCCCGCTCGCTGCCCTCACCGGGCAGTGTTGATGATCTCGTCGCAAGCGCCGATGCCGGCAATGCCATCGCCGCCTGCCAACTGGCTGCGGAGCTGACCGACTGCCGCACGCGGCAATTCATGCGCAACCTGGACCCGGACAATCCCGAGAGGGTGCTTCCGGCCCGCTGCGAGGAATTGGTGGCCCGCCACGGCGACCGCCATCTCGAGTGGCTGCGCCAGGCCGCGCACGCCGGTGAGCCCGAGGCGATGCTGCGTTATGCGGCGGGCGAAGCGTTCGGCGTCCACGGCGCCAGCTTCGACTACCTGCGTTCACCCGGCTTCGAGAACTGGCGACGCGAGGCGCCGGGCATGCTGCAGGCGGTGATCGAAGCCGGCTACCCCGAGGCCGTGATCTACCGGATGATCGCCAACCAGCCGGACTTCGGCGGGCCCCTGGCCAACCTGCTGCCTGCCGACCCGGTGCAGGACCAGGCCTACAACGAACTTTTCCTGCTGCTCAACGTCGATTCGCCGCTGGTGGAACTGATGCGCACGAACCTGCGCTCCCAGGCGGCCGAGGCGGTCGGCGCCCAGGCGCGCCAGCAGGCGGCGCGCTGGCACCAGGACCATTTTGGCGGTCGTACCTATGACTTCGAGGCGCTCAACGCCGAGGGCCGACGCGGCTTCCCGGTAATGCAGGCGCATGGCGCAAGCTGCAGCGTGGCCATCGAGGGACCGACGCCATGAATCGCCGCCATCTTGCCTGGCTGGCCGGGCTGCTCGCGCTTGCCGTCGCTGGACTCTGGCTGATTTGGATGCGAGGGGATCAGCCGCCCGGTGCTCCTGCGCCTTCGGGCCCGGAGGTTGCCGTGCGCGAGACCGCGGCAGCCACCGACGAGACCCGGACGACGCCGGTCGCCGATGAGCCGCTGCCCGACGAGGCCCTGCCCCTTGCCCAGCGCCTGGCCGAGCTCGAACGCCTCGCAAGCGCCGGCCATCCGCAGGCCAGCTGCCGGCTGGTGATCGAGCGACTGCGCTGCCGCCAGCTTCGTAGTTGGGACCCGGACAAGGGGGCGCGCTCGCGTGAACTCCGCTTCGAATCCGAGGGCCACCTCGAACTGGCCAACGAGGTCGCCGAGGCCAACCTGCTCCGGATCCGGCAGAAGCAGGATTGCCGAGACGCACCCCCGATCGAGTCGATCGAGGCGCTGGCCCTGCTGGGACAGGCCGCGGCCGCCGGCCATGTCCCCTCGTCCCTGCTCTATTTCCAGATCGGCCATGAGTTCCGCAGGGAGCGGGGCATCTTCCGCCACCCCCACTTCGACGCCTGGCGGCGCGACGCCGCCCGACGCCTGCATGCCGCCTTCGACGCCGGGCATCCCGGGGCCGCGCATGCGCTGGGACGTGCCTATCTGGACGACGGCGACTTCGCCAACGGACTGGTGCCGGACGATCCGCGCCAGGCTTACCTGCACCTGAGGCTGGCCGCGCGGCTCTCGGGTGGCCGGCGCCGCATCGTCGATAACTTCGACATGGGCCTGGACGAGCAGACACGGGCAGAACTGGACGCGCAGGCCCGGCAGCTGCACCGCGAACGTTTCGACGATCGCACCTACGACAGCCCCGAGATGTCGACCATGAGCCCGCACCGGCAGCCCGCCCTCAGCGCGACGGATTTCTGCACGGCGCGCAAGGCCTTGTGACCCCGGAGATTTCCCTTGGACGCATTGCTCGTTTCCACCCTCGCCGTCGCCATCGCCGAGATCGGCGACAAGACCCAGTTGCTCGCCCTCGTGCTCGCGGCCCGCTACCGCAAGCCCTGGCCGATCGTGGCCGGCATCCTGGTCGCCACCATCCTCAACCATGCGCTGGCCGGCTGGCTGGGGGCGCTGGTGTCCGGCTGGGTCGACCCGCAGTGGCTGCGCTGGGGCGTGGTGCTGTCCTTCCTGGCCGTGGCCGCCTGGGCCCTGGTCCCGGACAAGCTGGACGAGGATGAAGCGAAAGCGCCGCGCTTCGGGGCCTTCCTGGCAACGCTGGTCGCGTTTTTCCTGGTCGAGATGGGCGACAAGACCCAGGTCGCCCCCGTGGTGCTGGCGGCGCAGTACGAGCCGCTGTGGCAGGTGGTGACCGGCACGACGCTGGGCATGGTGCTGGCCAATGCGCCGGTGGTGCTGCTGGGGTCGCGGTTCGCGGCTAAGCTGCCGCTGAAGGCCGCGCGTTATGCCGCGGCCGCCCTGTTCGCCGGGCTGGGACTGTGGGTCGCTGCGTTCGGACTACCCGGCTGAGTCGACGCCACGGCAGACGACCGGCCGGGCCGGCGAGTATGCTGACCGCGAACCCGAACAGGCCACGACCCCCGGCGTGAGTACCCTGAGAGAAACCCTGGACGACCTCGCCAGCGCCCTGCGCGAGCGTCCCGACGACCTGCTGCTTGAGATCGGCGCCGGTGGCGAACTGCTGGTCGCGCGCCTGCGCGTCTTCGTCGCCAGCCTGCTGATGCTGCTGCCCGGACTGAACTGGCTGGGCGGCGGCCAGCCCCAGGAATCCCTCGCCGGCCTGGCCGGCGCGCTCGGCGTGCTGCTGCTGTCGATGGCCTGGCTGCGGCTGGCCCTGCGCAGCCGCCGTCCGCCCTGGCTGCCGATGTTCTCTTCCTGCTTCGACGTCACCCTGGTCAGCGGGGTGCTGGCGCTGCTGGGGCTGTGGGGTTCGCCGGTGGCCACGCTCAATTCCACCGTGGTCTGGTCCTGTTACCTGCTGGCGATCTTCGCCACGGCCATGCGCCACGACCTGCGCGTGACCGTGGTCGCCGGCTCGCTGGCGGTGGTGCAGTCGGCGCTGCTGTGGCTGGTGGTGGTGGCCACGGCGGACGAGCCGCTGGTATCAGCCGACTACGGGACCGTCTCCGCCTCGACCCAGTTGCAGCGGCTGGTGTTGCTGGCGGTGGGCACCCTGGTCGCCGCGGTCATCGTCTTCCGGGCCCAGCGGCTGACCCAGTGGTCGTCCACCGACGGCCTGACCGGCCTGCACAACCGCAGCTACCTCAACTCCCAGGTGCCGACCAAGGTCGAGGCTGCGCGTCGGGAGGGCCGCACGCTCTGCCTCGCCCTGGTCGACCTGGACCACTTCCGCCACATCAACGCCGAACTCGGCCACCTGGCCGGCGACCGGGCCCTGCGGCACGCCGTGGCGGTGATCCGGCGCGAACTGGGCCGCGAGGAGCCGATGATCCGCGTCGGCGGCGAGGAGTTCGTGCTGTTGCTGCCGCTGCCGATTGGTGCGGCCTGGGAACGCATGGAGGGGCTGCGACGCAAGCTCGAGGCCTCGCCCTTCATGCCCGAGCCCGGCGTCGAGGCGCGCCCACTGACGCTCAGTGCCGGCCTGGCCTGCTGCCCGCAGGACGCCAACGACCTGTCGGGCCTGATGAAACGGGCCGACGAACGCCTGCGCGCCGCCAAGGCCGCCGGCCGCAACCGGGTGATGGCGCGGGACGGGGAATGATCGCGCCTAGGGTTGCTCCTTGGGTTGCTCCTTGAATGGCGCCTTGCCCGGGCCGGGGGCGTGAACTACCCTGCCGCATCCTTCCGCGGTCTTGCCTCCCATGGTTTCCAGCATTTTCTTCGGCCTGTTCGGGCTGTCGGTCCTGATCGGCATCGCCTGGCTCTTCTCCAACAACAAGCGGGCCGTGGACTGGCGCCTGGTGCTCACCGGCATCGCCCTGCAGATCGGCTTCGCCGCGCTGGTGCTGCTGGTGCCCGGAGGCCGCGAGGTCTTCGACTGGCTGGGCCACGGCTTCGTGAAGATTCTCGAATTCGTCTCGGCGGGTTCGACCTTCATCTTCGGCAGCCTGATGGACACCCAGACCTACGGCTTCATCTTCGCCTTCCAGGTGCTGCCGA